>CAXBWG010000030.1:0-11198 GCA_963979105.1 uncultured bacterium
CATTTTGATGTTTTTTCAGATCGATTAGCCAATACACCCTATATTGTCAAATCTCTTTCACGATTTAATTCTAAAAAAGAACAGCTTAATAGTTTAAAACAGCTTAAGCTGAATCAGTGTGATTGTGTAATTGGGACACACCGCCTTTTATCTAAAGATGTGTTGTTTTTTGATTTAGGGTTATTAATTATAGATGAAGAGCATCGCTTTGGTGTTTCAGATAAAGAAAAAATTCAATCAATTAGGAAAAATATTGATATTTTAACGGTAAGTGCTACACCTATTCCTCGAACATTATATATGTCCTTAGGAGGATCCTATAATATTTCATTAATTGAAACACCACCTAAAAGCAGATTGCCAATTATTACTCACACATCTTCATTCGATGTGACTCGTTTAATAAATGCTTTTGAATATGAAATATCTAGAGGGGGACAACTTTTTTATGTCTTTAATAATATTGGTCAAATTCAAAAAAAAGCTCTTGAAATACAATCTCTTTCTCCTCTTATTAAGATAAAATTTATTCATGGAAAAATGAATGAATTATCTATTAAATCTATTTTATTAGATTTTAAGCAAGGGAAATTTAATTGTTTGTTATCTACTACTATTATTGAAAATGGTATTGATATTTCTAATGCTAATACTATTATTATTGATTCGATTGAAAATTTTGGGTTGGCTCAAATACATCAAATTAGAGGTAGAGTAGGGCGTTCTAATAGGCAAGCTTATGCATATTTGTTTCATAAACCTCTTCAACTATTAAATGAAAAATCAAAAAAACGAATTCAGGCAGTAAAAGAATATGTTAATTTAGGAGCTGGTTATGATATTGCTTTACGTGATTTGGAAATTCGTGGATCAGGTTCTATTTTGGGGCCTAAACAACATGGTCATATTGTTTCTATTGGGTTTCGATATTATTGTAAATTATTAGAAGAATGTTTTAATTCTAAAAAAGGAATTGAACAACAGCCTAGTTATTTAAGTTTAGAAACAAAATTTATTACAATTTCTGAATCTTATATACCTAATGCGCGTGAGAGAATGTCGTTTTATTTGAAATTTGTTCGCTGTGATAGCATTGAAGGTTTAGACTCTTTAAAAAAACAGCTTTCAGATAGATACGGTCGCCCAGATACCAATTTGATTAATACTTTTAACTATATTAAATTGAAACTGTTAGAAGGTAGAACTTAGTAGGTTATTTTCGACTCATTTTTTCTTTTTTCATTTAATAGTATTAGTGCTTCAAATAAATCATTTTCTAAATTTTTTGAGTATTTTTTTTCATCGTTTGTTTCTCCTGTTAAATATGCAAATTTAGCTAGTCCTTTAGCTACTTTATTTAGTCTTTTTTTGCTAATCATGACTTCTTTTCCTTGAATCCGAAGCGCTACATCTGTAGTTGTTATTTTTTTATTTGTACTAGAAATGTTATTAAATTGATTGTTATTTATATTTGAAACCGTCATAATTAATTTCTTCCCATTGAAATAGGTTTTTAAACATTTTATTATGAATGAAATTCTGATTTATATAATAAGGAGATAATCTATGTTAGAAGTTGGTTCAAAAGCACCTTTGTTTCGTTTGCAAAATCAAAATGGAGATACTGTTAATCTTTCTGATTTTATAGGTAAAAAAGTTGTCTTGTTTTTTTATCCCAAGGACGATACTCCTGGCTGTACTCGTGAAGCTATTGGGTTTTCAGAACAAAAAACATTTTTTGATAAAAAAAATATAGTTGTTTTAGGTATATCTAAAGATAGTGTTAAATCTCATGTGAAATTTTGTGATAAATATAATTTAAGTGTTTGTTTGTTGAGTGATCCGGAAATAGAGGTTAATAAAAATTATGGTGTTTGGAAAGAAAAATCTTTGTATGGGAAATCCTATTTTGGAACAGATCGCTCTACATTTATTATTGATGAGTCTGGAAAAATCGAAAAAATATGGCTTAAAGTTAAAGTTTCAGTTCACATAGAAGACGTAATTTCGTATTTGAATAATTGATACTAATTTACCGAATTCTTAATGCTTTAAGATTTATATTTAGATTTTAAAGACGTAATATCTTGAGTAAAATCTAATAATTTAAGGTTTATTCGCCTTTGTAGGTTGTATAAATATTTTCTGTTTCTGTTAGCTTTAATTCATAAAGTAAGTTTCTACATTGGGGCTTAAGTTTATTCCAAATAACAATAATGATGTTCTCAACTGTAGGCTGTAGACTTTTAAATTCTTTTATATCTTTATTTAGATGTCTGTGATCAAATTCATTTAATATATGTTTTTGTACGATTTCTTTTAATTCAGATACATTCATTAGCATACCGGTAATCGGGTTTGCTCTGCCTTTTAATGTTATAAATAATTCATAATTATGACCATGACCATTTTTATAACTGCATTTATCAAATATTTTCCAGTTTTCCTCTTCTGTTAATTTATTTGAGTAAAGTCTATGGGATGAGGAAAATGTAACTCGCCGTGTAAGATATATTATGCTTTTCATATTGCTTATTTTAATCGGAATGTTTTGTTTCTTCAATTTGATTTTGTAATGTTTTTTGAAGTTCATTTTAATGTTACTATAAATTTATGATAGCTGAGATTATTATTGATGAATTATCTGTTAAAACTATAATTGGGTGTAATCCAGAAGAAAGAATTTCCCCCCAAATACTTACTATATCATTAGCTATTCAATACGATATTAAGAAGGCCTCGGCAACTGATAATATTGATTATTCTGTTAATTATTCTGATTTATGTAATAAGATTAAGCGTTTTGTTGAAAATTCGGAATTCAATTTAATTGAAGCCTTAGCAGAATCTGTTGTATCTATTGTGTTTAGTTATTCTCAAGTATTGCAGGTTTCATTATTTATTTATAAACCAGATGCTATTGATTATACAAAACGGGTAGGATTGAAATTAACTCGAAAAAAAGAAAGTCAAACTACTAATAGCCACAAAGAACTTACCTGGTAAATCCTTTGTTGCTTATGTGTTAATTTACCACTCAAGTGTTCCTGATTGATATTCTCGTACTGTTCCTTCAAAAAAATTAACTTCTATCATAGATCCTTGTGTAAATTCATCTATCCATGGATATGGATTTGTTACATTAAATGCTTTTGGTAAACCAATTGACTGAAGTCTCATATCTCCAATAAATTGTAAATATTGTTTAAGCGTTGCGGGAGTAAGGCCGAGAATGCCGTCTCCAATACAAGAACATCCCCATTCATATTCCATTTGTACGGCTTCTATAATATTTTTAGAAAACTTTTCTTGTAGTTCCTGTGTCCATATATCTGGGTTTTCTTTTTTTATTTCATTAATAATGTTTACAAAAAGTTGTACATGTAAATCTTCATCTCTATTAATAAACTGAATCATTTCTTTGGAGCCTGGCATTTTGTTGTTTCTTCCAAAGTTATAAAAAACTAAAAATGCACTAAAGAAAAATATTCCTTCAAAAATTAAATTAGTGGTACATGCTTCTAAAAACAGGGTAGCGTTTTCTTTTGATTTCGTGTTAAATCCAGGTTTTTTTAATTTAAACATGGATTCCCATACTTTTTTATTCTTATAAAATAAAACCTTATCTCTTCGGTATAAACCGTATACATCTTCTGGGTCTAATCCAATAGCCTCGATCATAACAGAATAACTATCTACATGGAGACATTCTTCATATATTTGCCTTGCTATTGCAAGAGAAACTTCTGGACTTGTAATGTTTGGTTTTATTATTTCACTTAAAGAATTAACAAGTAACCCATCTAAATTTGAGGCAAATGCTAATGCTCTTAAAAACGTTGTTTTTTCTTGCTCTGTTAAGTCTCCGTTTTCCCATTGTTCTTTGTCTTTTTGAAATGGGACTTCTTCTGCAACCCAATTATTTCGTTGCATATTTTTAAATATTTCACGTGCCCATGGATGTTTTAATGGAGAAACTTGCATTAATCCATCATCTTCACCATTTATGACTTTTCGCTTGTTTATTAGTTCTGCATTTGTTAATGCAGACCCTGTAAATTCACCTTCAAAACTAGTTGTTGCCATTTTTTTTCCTCCTATTTATTGACATGCTTCGCATTCTGGATCCAGTATACTACATACATTTACGGGTTCAGAGTTGTTTTCAGTTTTTTTTATTGGATTATCTATAGATTCAGATAAATCCATCATTTTTGTTACTTGTGTCGCAGCTAGGGTACGAAGATAATAAGTTGTTTTAAGACCCAGTTTCCATGCTGTAGTGTATACATCACTTAAAGCTTTTCCGCTTTGTGTAGTAAGAAAAATATTAGTTGATGCCGATTGGTCAATCCATTTCATGCGCTTTGCAGTTGATCGTAATACCCATTGCATATCGATTTCAAATGTTTCTTTATATTTATCTTTTAAATTTTGTGGGATTTCAACAATATCTTTTAAGCTTCCACTATGAAGTTTTAATAATCTTAGTGTGTTTTCATTCCATAAATTTAATGAATCTAAATCATCTATAAGAGACTTATTCATTACCATGAAGTTTCCAGAGAGATTTTCCTTCATATACATATTTTTGTAAGCTGGTTCTGTGCAAGGGAAAACTCCAGAAATATTTGCAATTGTTGCAGTTGGCGCTATCGCCATAATATTTGAATTTCTCATTCCGTTATTTTCTATAGTTTTCTTTAATTCATCCCAGTTTAGCGTACTGTTTCTATCGATATCTATTTTTTGTCCACGTTCCTTTTCAAGAACGGCAATAGAGTCTAGCGGAAATATTTTTCTATCCCATTTACTTCCCTTGAATGAGCTATACGAACCTCGTTCTTTTGCTAGTAATGAACTTGCTTTAATTGCAAAATATGAGATTATTTCCATTGAATTATCTGCAAATTCTAAATTCTGATTTGATTCAAAATTAATATTAAGCTTATATAGTGCATCTTGATATCCCATAAGCCCTAATCCAATAGCCCTGTGTTCCAAATTAGCATTTTCTGCTTCTTTTGTTGGGTAGAAGTTGTTATCGATTACATTATCTAGCATTCGAATTCCAGTTTTTACTGTCTTTTCAATCTTTTTTAAGTCTAATTTTTTATCTGTAATCATATTAGAAAGATTAATACTAGCTAAATTGCATACCGCTGTTTCATTTTTTGAAGTGTTTAACGTTATTTCTGTACAAAGATTAGATGAGTGAACAACGCCTACATGATCTTGTGGGCTTCTAATATTACATGGATCTTTAAATGTTACCCATGGATGCCCTGTTTCATATAACATTGTTAATAATTTTCTCCATAAATCAACAGCTTCTAATTTTTTAGATCTAATTGTTGTATCTGCCTCATATTCAGTATATCTTTTTTCAAATGCTTGGCCCGTTAAGTCATGTAGTTCTGGAACATCTGCGGAACAAAACAATGTCCATGGCTGTCTGTTTTCAACACGTTTCATAAATAAATCAGGTATCCAGCATGCTGTATTAATATCATGAGCACGTCGTCTTTCATCACCTGTGTTTTTTCTTAGTTCAAAAAATTGTTCAATATCTAAATGCCAAATCTCTAAATAAGCACACATTGCACCTTTTCTTTTTCCACCTTGATTTACAGCAAGAGCTACATCGTTAAAAATTTTAATAAAGGGTATTACACCTTGAGATGAGCCATTTGTCCCTTTAATTCTTGATCCAGTTGCGCGAACATTTGTCCAATCTGATCCTATTCCACCGGCCCACTTACTTAGTTTTGCGTTGTCTGAGAATAATTTAAAGATACTGTCTAATGAGTCTTCTGTAGTATTTAAATAACATGAACTCATTTGACTAAATTGCGTTCCGCTATTAAACAATGTTGGCGTTGATGATACTAAATCCATTTTAGATAATATATTGTAAAATTCTATTGCATATTTTTCTTTATCTTCCTTTTTTTCTTTTAAAGAAAGCCCCATTGCAACTCTCATCCAAAACCATTGTGGCAGTTCAATTACTTCGGCTACTTTTTCTCTGTTTCTTATAAAATATCTGTCAGTTAATATTTGTACTCCTAAGTAATGAAACAAAAGATCATTTTTTGGGTTTATTGCTGCATTAATTTTTTTGAAGTTAAATTCAGATAGGCCAGGATGTAGCAATTCTAAATCAATTCCTGTCTTTATATAGGATTCAAAATTATTTTGATATGTTTTTTCTAGGTTAGTTTCAAATAAGCCTACTTTTAATATGTCTTGGTAAAGATTATCTATGTTTATACGAGCGGCCAACTTACTATATTCATAGTGTTTTTCAATATGTTCTCTCGCCGCAGCTAATATTAATAATTCTAATTCTTCAATTGGAATATTATCGTAAATTTGTTTTTGAATGTTATCAATTAGACTTTGTATACTTATTTTATAAAGACCTGTAGATAATCTTCTAAGATATTGTTCAATGTTTTCGGGGTCAAAATAAGTTATTTCTGTATCGGAAACTTTTATTTTTAATTGATGTTCTTGTACCTTTTTAATTGTTTCTTCTTGTCTGGCTTGGCTTTGCTTTTCTCTGTATAAAATATAGTTTCTAGCAACTTTATGAAACCCATTAGACATTAAGTTTTTTTCTACAATATCTTGAACTTCTTCGATGGTTACTATTTTGTTGCCTTTTACTTGAAGGTCATAAATCTGATCGATAATTTGGTTTGTTAGAGATAAGAGAAGATCTGAATTGTTGATGTTAGTTGATTGGAAAGCGCTATCTAGCGCAGATAAAATTCGTCTAGAATCAAAGGGGAGTTTTACTCCATCTCTTTTTATTATATATTTGATATCTAAATCAATATTGTCCATATTTATCTCCCTAAAATTTGTTGTTTTATATTTTGAAATATATAAGTTTAATTATACTCATAGGCTACCATTGCGAGTCAACTTTTTACTTTTGATATAAGTGTGTTTTTTATTTGTTTTAGCTCATATATTGGTATTAAATAAACCTATTTAAATTCTGTTGTAGGATATTTTAAGCATATTTATCCCTCTTTTAAAAGTTGAAAAAATGTGCATTGTTATTAATGGTTTTTAGGAGATAATCCTATAGTTATACAGTAGGTGCTTAAAATGTTTTTTATAGGAAAAAAATCTTTAGATGCAAAAAAAGTGGGGGTTGATTTTGTTGCCAAATTTGATTTGAACTTATTTAAGTTGTTGAAATTATAAAAATAAGATCCAAGATGATATAAGCATTTTTGAAAAACACTTAAATATAAATTTGGTTGAGGGGGATAAATGTTTTTATATGGAGCAACCCCTAGTGCTATATAAATTATTTCTTTTTCCTTTTTTAGTAATGAAATTAATTGATCTATAATTCCATACGTTAGGTTTTTTTTAATTATAGGGTTGTACATTATGTATGAAATAGCATAGCCAAATATTTTAGAATTTTTATATAGGGGGTCGCATCTAAGAAAACTTATTAATTGATTATTGTTTTCTATATGAAAAAACCGAACATCTGATTCTTTTTTTAAAAGGGGTCTATTTAAAAACCCATGTGTTGTTAATACGTGTTTTTTTTTTGATTTCCACTTTTTTTGTAAAGAGTAGAATTTTTCCCAATAAGCAGGGTCGCAGTTTAATTGCTCTTGAATTTTTAATTTATTTTTTTTTTGCCAATTTATGCTTTTTTTTATTTGTTTTTTTTTCCAGCTTATTTTATATGAGTTTAAATTTATATAAAACTCTGGCCCAAATGGGTGTATTTTGTATTTTAAATTTTCTAAATGTTTTTTTGTATTAGTGGTGATTTGTACAAAAAATATATTTTTATATGTTCTAATAAATTCTTTTAGCAAAAAGAACTTTTTTTCTTCTGAACATATAGGATCTCCTAATACTGCAATTTGCGTAAATTTATTAAATATCTTCACTCTTTTGTATGCAATAAATCCGTCTTCAATACAAAAATAGTTTAAATCTTCTTGTGTACACGAAAACGCAAGGCATGTACTGCCATATTTTTTTATGCTTTCATGAATTTGTTTATTTGTCACTTTAAAAGGTATTTAAATAATTATAAAATTCTGTTTTTTTAATATTTTCGAATGTATTGTTAACTATGTTTTTTATAGATTTAATTTGAGATATATTTTTTGGCCCTATAATTATAGTGTCAAAATTGAGTGTGTTTAGTGTCCATGTCAGAATACAATCTGCAGGGGAGTATTCTGCTGATTCTTTGCTAAATAATTTTTTTAATTTTTCTTTTTGATGAGTGTTTTTATGAATTGGGTTTTTTCTTCGAATATCTTTTTTCCCGATAGCTTCTATATTCATGTATTTTGGGTTTACTAAAATTCCATTTTCAAATATTGAAAAAATTGTTGTATGATATTTTTTTTTTATTGATTTTATTAAGTTTTTTTGAATGTTGTTTTTTAATACGTTGTTGTGAATATGAATTGTGTCTATATCAAATTTATCTAATTCTATTAAATGGGAAGAGTTTATATTACATATTCCTATAAATTTAACTTTTTTTTCTTTTTTTAATTTTTCAAGTGCGTTTAGGGAGTGTGTTAATTTAATATTTGGATCTGGCCAATGGAGCAAATAAACATCAATATAATTTGTTTTGAACTTATTTAATAACATTTCTATTTCTAAATTTATGTTTTTTTCAGACCCATCATAAACAACAGAGTTTTTTTTCCATTTCAACCCTGCTTTAGCGCATAATATATACTCGTTTCTACATTTTCTTTTTAAATACTTTTCTAATACAGTATTTGAGTTTCCCTTTGCATAAAAAGTTGCGATATCATATGTTCGAATTGAGTTTTTGTAAGCAAATTCTAGTGTTTCAACTGCATCTTGTTGATTGTATATTCCGAAATTATATCCACCAAAAACCCATGTTCCTAAAATAAGTAAAGGGTTGCAGTTTTTTTCGATAAAGTATTTTGTTATTTTATTACTTGATGCAAACTTATTAGGACAAGAATTCATCATCAGATGATTCTATCATATTATCCATCGATAGTTCATCTGGATTGTATTCGTCAGCTAAATTAATTAAGTTTATTAATTCATTTTTTTCTGAGCTATCTGGAAGTGAGTCAACGATATCTGCAAATAAATTGTATGTATCTTCAGCATAGGTGTTTTTTTGATTGTAGTCTGTATTAGAATTTTCCAATGAGTTTAAAGATAAAAATGAAATTCCAATATGTTGAAAATAGGAATGAATAGAATGAAAATCTGGAGATTGTCTTTTTTTTAGCTTTTTCCATGTTTCGCCTAATTCTTCTAAAATAAAAGGCATTTCAAAGCGATCAAAAAGCTCTTTAGCTCCGGTTAATAATCTATCTAGTTCTTCACTGTTTTCATTCATTGCGGGTGTTTGTGTGCCCAGATTTTTATTGAAAACTTCATAAATACCACTTGTTATTTTTTCTATTGATTTAAAAATATGCTCTCCTGCTTGTTCTGGTGTTACATTAATTAAAGGTTGATTGTTTTCTAGGCGTTGTAATATAGTATCTAGCTTTTGATTTATCGGGCTATTTAAATCTAGTTCAGATTGTAAAATGCTGCTGAAATCAATTCCTAAACTTGATGAACTATTATTTTTATTTCCAGTTGAAAAATATCTGGAAATGCTATTATCTTTTCCTACTGAAGAATCTGATTCAAATCCCTGAAATCCAAAACTCATTTTTTACTCCTTATTACATAATAGTAATCGGGTGTTTTACGATCAATAATGCATCGAAAAAAACTGATCTATAAGTTTATTTTATATTATAAAGTAAAGATTCACAAAAGTTTAATAATTTTTTACCACTAAAATCAATTTTATCTAAGTAAAATACGGGTAATAATGATGAGAAATCGAATCGTTTTAATTCATCTGATGCAGATGATGAAAACAGAATTGCAGGTGTAAATAATTTTTTTTCTCGCATTTTTTTTAAAAGGTTTAATCCATGATAATGCTCATCTATATTATAATCGAGAATTATAATTGATGTTGTATTTAATTTATTATTATTTAAATTGTTTAAAAAAGTTAATGAATTATTTATAAATGTGAATTTGTAATTGGAGTTTTCAAATAGGTGTTTGTAAATTTTTTGGTTATCCTTATTATCATCTATCATAACGACGGATTTAGGTTTGGTTGTTTGTATATTATTACGCATTCAGCTCATTATATAGGGAGGGACTTGAAAATACAAAATTCTATTTGTAATCATTTATATTTGGTGGTTTAAAATGTTTTGAATAAAATCTATGATGCATGTTTTTTGCAAATAAATAATCTAGCTCATTAATGGACTTTGGCGAATTGTTAAAAAATGCCTCCCATATATCCCACCTTTCCATGCAAAAATAAAACAAAGGCTTGTTTGTGCGGGGCTTTGTCATAGGAGATAAATCATTGCACTTTAAATGTTTTTTTAATTGCTCGATTATATGTGCATACATTTTTATGCGAATTGGTTTTGGGTATCTTACTTTTCCATCGTCGCCTAGTATCATTTCATCGTATGTAATAGATGTTTTTGGGAAATTTGATTCGATTTTCTTTTTCATTTCTGGATTAAATCGCAAGCTACCCAGTGAAATCCATGCGATTTGATCTGTGTTTGTATTTGCACATACGGCTTCAATTAATTGAGTATACTCTTTTTCCCAATTAGGATGAATAATTGTAGGATCGAAATGTAGGCCTACTAAATATCCTGCTTTTGTTACTTTATTTAATGCTTCAATTCGTTCATGCAGGCGTGCTGTTTTATGCTCTTGGGTTTCTATAATATAATTGGTATTTAAAGACCACGAAACTACTGTTTTTTTCTGGTGATCACAATCAAGAATGGGATCTACTATATTTGATTTTGTTTTTAGTTCTAAAACTGCATTTGGAATATCTTTAAATTTATCAATTAATAATTCGGCTTGTTTTGTTTCATTTTCAAAAGCTAAACTATCTCCTAGCTCCCACGTTCCTATTCTAAATAACCTGTTTGGTTCTTTTTTGCAATTTTCTTTTACTTCTTCAATCATGGCATCAATATCATTAACTACTTTTGAGTTGCCATCATTCAAATAATTTTGCAAGAAACAGTAAGAGCAATCATAGGGGCAATTACTAACAGATTTCATTACATTAACATTACAACAAATAT
>CAXBWG010000031.1:0-11190 GCA_963979105.1 uncultured bacterium
ACTAGTTCTAATTTCCGGGTTTTTATGCTGAGACACCTCTTCTAACTCATAAATTAGCATAGACCCTTTAAGATAATCTTTAACATCATCATGTACTAATTCAGTTGAGATTTTTGAAAAAGACAACTGCCTAACAAGGTCATCTGTATCTGAAATTAAAGGACAAAGAGCTCCAAGAACGCGCCATTTATACCCGGGGATACAATCCGATAAAACCAATAAACATTTTAATGCATTTAAGCGCACCTCATCGCGGTCATCTTTAAGTAAATTAAATACACAATGTACCAACTTATACTTTAACTCTTTCAACTCGTTAACATTATTTTCGCAAACTAAACTCGTCACAGCATCCAAGGCGTCTGCCTGAGAAGGCACATCCTCTAATAGGGTAATTAATATAGCTGGAAAATCATATTTAAAAAACAAACTATTAAATGCAGCGGTATCAGATAAGGCGGCCACTATAGAACAGGTATTTTGTCTAACTGTAGGCTCCATGTCATATAATAGTTGCTTAATTAGTTCTAATGTAACTTTTTTATTAAGAATATTAGGATCAATTATTTTATTAATTAAACACGCTTTAAATGCAGCTGAAAATTCTTCTCTAAGTTCATAATTACAATCTTGCATACCTAAAGACATTAATTTAATTTGTTCCTGCATCGACACAATATTAGTTAAATTATGAGTTGATATAATTTTTCTATATAGTTTAGCCGCTTCTGCTCGATTTTTTAAATTAGGCTGCTTAATTAATAATGTTAAACGCATTATAGTCTCTGAAGTTGCAACTAAATTTCTATTATCCGGATGATCGATTAAGATAGATAGTGCATCTAAGGATTTATTTTGAATTTGCTCGTTTGTTGAATTGGTTAAGCTAATTAATGGAAAGATAATCCCTTTAGAGCCGGCATCTTTCTTATTTGAATAGCTTCTAAATGCAAAATCTATTACTAAATCAAGTAAATCTTTAATATAAACACTAGACCGATTTTCCCCTAATTGCTTTACAACAAGATCTAAATCGGTTACCTCGATATAATTTTTTGAAAAACACTCTTTACTATCATTCACTTTTACATTCATATTAGCTGAATACCCACAGCAAAAACGAGAAATCATACTATCCCCTTAATTTATTTATTTATTTATTCTAAAAAATAATATCTAAGTTATATAAACAAAGTATTACAATTATATTCTTTTTAGATAAATTTATTAAAAAAAACAGTTAGAGCACATAAAAAAATCAGCTCAACCACGACAGTTTACGAATTTTTTATTATGTCCAAAGTTAACACAATTCAAAAATTAAGTTGTAGTTTTTGTTTCTTGCTTAATTTCATGCTACTGTATAATTTTCAATAAAAATTAGAATAAACGAGGACTATTATGTTACAAAATTATGCAAAACTACTATGTAATTACTGTATTGAAGCTAAAAAAAATCAACGAATTTTAATTAAAACAACCGATTTAGCAATTCCATTAGTAAAAGAAGTGTATAAAGAACTTTTAACTATTGGCTGTTTTGTTGAAACAGATATTTCTTTTGAAGACCAAGATAGACTTTTTTATGATTTTTCTAGCGATACACAACTAAAGTCTCCTTCTAAATTTTATGAAAAAGCAATTGAAGAATTTGATGGGCTTATTCGAATAATTGCGCCTCATAATTTAAAATCAACAGCCTCTGTTGACTCTGATAAAAAGAAAGTACACCAAGAAGCACTAGCCCCACTTAGAAAACGCTACATGGAACGTTCTGCTAATAAAGATTTAAAATGGGTACTTTGTGTTTACCCAACACAATCTGCTGCACAAGAAGCAGGTATGAGCTTATCGGAATATGAAGAATTTGTATATAAAGGGTGTATGTTAGATCAAGAAGATCCAATAAGCGCATGGAACCGTTTAAGCGCGTCTCAACAAACACTTGTAGATAGGTTAAATAAAGCACAGAACGTACGTTATGTCGGAGATAAAACAGATATTAGCTTTAAAACAAAAAATCGTATTTGGATTAACTCAGATGGCCATTACAATATGCCATCTGGTGAAGTATTTACAGGTCCTATTGAAGATAGTGTAAATGGAACCGTATTTTTTACCTATCCTACAGTTTATGAGGGCGCTGATGTCGAGAATGTTTATTTAGAAGTAGAAAATGGAATTGTAAAAAAATGGCATGCAGAAATAGGTCAAGATGTACTAGATAGAGTATTTTCTATTAAAGGAGCTCGCCAATTTGGAGAAGTTGCTATTGGGACTAATTATGCTATTCAACGTGCAACAAAAAATATTTTATTTGATGAAAAAATTGGAGGATCTATTCATATGGCAATTGGAGCATCGTATCCAGAAACAGGTGGCACAAACGAGTCTGCTGTTCATTGGGATATGATTAAAGACATGAAAAATGGCGGCAAAATTTATGTTGATGACGAACTTATTTATGAAAATGGTAAGTTTTTATATTATTTTGAGTAAATTGAAATATTAACTATAAAAAAAACGGTTATCTATTTAAAAGTAAATTCAATCTATTTGAAAAAAAATTAAATCGCTTAAACAATATAAGAGCTTCATAAACTATCATTAAAATATGCTTTAAAACTATTTATTTTTAAATTAATGATATAATAAAATTCATGAAATCCGATGGATCAGATATTACATGCTATTGGGCCTCAGGAAGTGCGCCTGCATGGCGAGTATGTATTTGCATAAAAGAAAAAGAATTAAATAATGCAAATTTAGTTTTGATTCAATTTAGTAAAAAAGAACATAAATCACCTGAAGTTTTAGCTATAAACCCGCGTGGGCAAGCCCCTACATTTAAAGATGGCGCTGTTATTATTAATGAATCCTACGGTGTATGTCAGTATTTAGCAGAGACTTATGCAAATCAAGGAACAGCTCTTATTCCAGAAAATAATGCTGATAAAGCGCTAAACTTACAACGACTTCATGAAATTGAAAACTTATATTCAAAATTAGTTGATTTAGCTCGATTTCATTGGGGAAGAAGACCCTATTATACTGACGATATTACCTCTGAAAAAAAAGAAGAACTTAGAGTAGAAATTAATAGATGGGAAAATTATATATCAAAAACCTATCTAATTAACGAATCGTTTAGTTTAGCTGATGTATGTTTTTTTCCTGTTATCGCGTTTATGTTTCGACTAGGTATAACTTCAGAAACTTGTCCAAATCTTAAATTGTATTATGAAACATGTATGAAAAGAGAGTCTATTAAACAAACATGGCCGCCTCATTGGAAAAACAGTAAAGGTAAAGCATTTTTAGCGGATGTTTAAACTACCTTAATACCGTTTAATTTAATACATGATTATGATTACAAACTCAAATAGCAATGTAGACTAACTATAATTTTGTTAGCTTACATATTTGCTATTTTCATGAATACACTATTATAACAATTTTCTATTTGGCAAAAATAGATGTATTTTTTTAACACTAAAAAAATTTATAAACTATTATCTGTTTATATTAGATTGTTTGCATTTATTATTGTTTCAGTTTTTCCATTTGGGAAGGTTACTGAACCTTGTACTAAAACCATTCCTTCATGGGTTACTATTTTTTCTAGAAAAATTACAAACGTTATCCTCATTCATTCTAAGATCTTCTACACTAATAAATTCATCTATATCTTTTTTGACTGGAGACATAAAACTTTGCTCATTAACATTAAAATCAAGAAAACCGGAGTCATATTCCCAACTACCTTTAAATTTAATATCATATCTGTTCCTTATTTCGCCTTTTATTAAGCATGTTTTTTCTAATGCTGGGATAAAATAAAATTGTCCTTTTTTTACAATAGAGGCACTACTTTTTTCTCCATTAATTAACCCTGTTTCTATACCATAAACTACACCTTTTTCTGACCCAAAATTTATAAAAACCCTTTCTTGAATTACCTCAAGAACTTGAAATGATCGTGTGGTAGGTTTTAATTTAATTACTTTTGATTCAGAATCAACAAAACCATCACCATCTGAGGCTAACCTCTTACTAGTATCTTTTGTGAAAGTATCTAGGTAAGATACGCCATCTATATCTACTTGTTCTATTTTAATTAAATCGCTCTGTTTTAATGGAGGTACTATAACACTACATAAACGTCCCGAATAATCTTCAAGACTCTCATTTTGGTGTGGCTCAATCCAATCTATAAACACAAAATAACGCACTATCATCATTTCAACTGCATTATTCAAAATAACTATAATCAATTCGCACATAAACTCAAGCAATACAATTTAAATCATCCCAAAACGCTATTTTAACCACACCTAAACCCATTTTCAAACAAAAAAACAACAAATAAGTTACTATTTTTATATTTTTTTTGCTCATAAATAAATTTATTTATGAGCAAAAAATGACGTTATGAAAATGTTAACTGCATTTTCGGTTTAAAATCATTTTTTAAAACTAATTGGCAATTGTAATTTTGATCTTACAAGAATTCTTTCAGCCCCGCTTTTCAGTATTTCAATCTGATCTTCAGAGGCTTTATTTCTTCCATGAAAAAACAAATGATTAGGAAATATCACTATTTTATTTGAATCTGTCAGGCTAATAGCTTTTTGTTGAGATGCAAGCATTATAGAATGCTGAATCATTGTCCATGTGTATCTAGATCGAAGACTTGTGTCTATGGGGATAGTTCTATTCTCATTGCAATTCCAATTACTTTTTAATTCATTTAAATTATCAACAAATAAAAATGGTCTTTCTATTTGTTGTCGATTATTTACATTATATCCGGATTGATGTTTAAAATTAATTTGTGATAAACAATTTAATTTTTCTTGTACCGTCAAATATTTCCAAAATTCTTGAGCTTTACTATCTACCGATTTTATTTTCAAATCAAACTCATTCTGAAACTGTGTATCCGGATGCGAATTTAGTAACAACTGAATACACTCTTTTGCGGGTGTTAATTTTAAAGGTAATTGAATATCGTTTTTCAAAAAGAACACTGCAAAAACATCGACTCCATACGGGTCGTAGGAATCTTCGCTATGTGCATGTAGCTCAGACAACCCATTTCTAGACCACTCTTTTTGAAGAGTTGGTAACGTATCTAATCTCATTTCATGAATTGTTTTTCCATCTTCTTCGAATTTATCTTTTTTCTTTTCAATTCCAAAACCTTGTTCAAATAAAGTTAACAATTCTCTAAAAAACACACTCGAATTTATTTTATCTTCTATATTGATTATACTAATATTATTTTGTTTTATTTGATCAATTATTGATATAATTTTTTTATTGCCTATTTGTAAATGAGAATTATGTAACTTATATGATGTTGATTTTATATCTTTCATTAACTCAGAACTGTATAACTGAGATGGCGTTACATACTGCTTATTAATACGCCCTGTTAATGTACGACTAATAATATATTTGCATATTGAATATCTTTGATTTTGAATTTGCATAAATTTGTCTCCTTGTATAATTTGATTACTAACTATTTATTCTATTTTGATACCAACTTATTTTTTTATTTAAAATCTGTTTTTCATAACCAAAAATTAACTTATTAACGTTACTTTTTTCTTTTTTTAATTAATTTTGGTTAAATATTGATAAATAACTAAAAAGAGATTATTCTTATATAACTATTATGTGGATTTCCTTTGCACTTAAATTATCTGTTGGATTAATAGAAATATGTATTGGAACTTATGTTTTAATTAAAGCCAAACGATCACCAAATGTTTGGTTGTTTTTTTTATCTAGCTTTTTTTTAGGAATTTGGTTATTTGCTAAATCTCTTTACATTGTTGAAATGTATTTTAGAGATCCTATAGCCGATAATTTTATTTTATTTTTTGGTTCGTATATGAGTGCGTTTACTTATTTATTTATATTATATTTTCCTTCTAAATATTTACCAAAATTATTACATAATATTACATGTATATCTATTTTATCGATCTATACATTTCTTGCTTTTGCGACATCATTTAGCGGTATTTCTCATAAATTAATGCCGAATGGCATGTACCTTCCTTTTGTTGCAAATAACCCCTTTTTATATTCTATGTATTTTAATATTCAATTTGTCTCTACATTCTTAATTGTCCTTTATTGGATTTACGCCTATTTCAAAGAACCTAAATCCGAAGAAAAAAAACTAGTTTTATTTTCTGCTATAGCTTTTATTTTAGGGCGTATGGGCCCTGGTATTTTTTTTAATTTATACTTAGTTAGCATTGGTGTGTATAACTATATTAATGTTATTTTTGGAACGTCTTTAATATGGCAAATAACATTTTTTTATATTATTTGTTACCGTAAAGCCTTTAATGTTCGCACTGCAATTCACTATACAGTTTTTTGGTTATTAATTAGTGGCATTTTTGTTTTTCCTTCTATTGGAATTATAAAATTGTCTATGTATTTAAACTCGCTTCTTGGCACCTATATTGGCTTTAATTCTTCTACGATAAGTTTACTCTACATACCGCTGGTTGCTTATATTTTCTTATATTTTAAATGGATCCAACCATTTATAGATCGGTGGTTTTTTAAACATAAATATAAACTGCAAGATGAATTTAATACCGTTTGCAAGAAATTAAGTTCAACCCTTTCAGAGTTTGATTTTTTTACTATAGTATCCGGCTTGTTACAACGCCATTTGTATATTAAAGAAATTGTTTATTATGTATACGATGAAACTACACAATCTTTTATTAGTAAATTTCCATCTAATAACAAAGGGCCAAATACTATTGCAAACTCAGATATAGTTTACAAATATACTAATTCTTCTAAAATAAACGTTAATACAATGTCCCTATTTAATTATATTTACATTATAAAAAACAATCACCAAAACCTTGGTTTATTATGCTTATCCGAAACTCGACACCTAAAAGAAATTACTAAAAACGAACATGATTTTATACAAAATCTTTGTAATGTATCTGGGAGTTATCTTAACAATATACGCCTTTACTCACAACTAGAAAAACAACATACTAACTTAATTAATACTCAAAACTCCTTACTAGAATCAGAGCGAACAAAAACAAGTTTGTTTGAGCAAAAAAACTATATTCAAAAATTATCTTGCGGGATTATTCATGAAGTTAAAAACACTAATTTATCTATTGAAGGATTAATTAAACAAGTATTACAAAATAATTCAAATAACTCTAGTTTAATACTTAAAGCAATTGGAAAACAAAGTAATAAATTGGTAAACTTTTCAAGTAATTTTTTATATAACGAACTTATAGAAACACAGCAAATAAAAATAGATATATCTTTAATTAATTTAAAGGAATTAATTACTAAATCAATCAATAATAATATGATATTTACCAAAGAAGAAAATTTTAAAGTAATTACAAAACTAAACTCGCCTAATTTTTATTTCGATTCTAATAAATTACATTTAATCATAAATAACATCATTCATAATACAGAAAAGTATTCAGGTAAAAATGCCTCTTTAATTATTTCCTCATTCGATCATGACTCCTATATTACTTTGCGTTTTAAGCATTTTTCCTCTTGTGTTAATAAAAATCTCTTAATAGCTGATGAATCTTCTATTAACGCGACAGGCTTAGGATTAAAAATATCAAAAAAACTTTTAAACTATTTAAAATCAGATTTAGTGTACAAAAAAAAGAGTGATTATTTTCTTACTGAATTAAAGCTTTATAAAGGATTTAAATTAAATGCAAACTATATTAATTGTTGATGATAATGACTTAACTCTACTTCATCTATCTACCTTATTAGAATCTAGGTTTCGAATTGTTACAGCTAACACAAAAAGCAAATGTTTAGATCGGCTTCATAGCACACCTGTTCATATGATTCTTTTAGATTTAAATATGCCCGATGTGAAAAATTTAGACTTACTCTATTATGTAAATGAAAACTTTCCTATGCTTCCTATAATAATTGTATCTTCTGATGAAAACCCAAACATTATTGTAAAATGTTTAAAAATAGGGGCAAAACACTATGTGTTTAAAAGTAAAATCAATGAAAGTCTAACCTACTTCATCGATATTATTAATGAAGTATTTGAAGAGTCCTCAGAAAAACGCAAAAAAGAATTTATACTACCTAACACAATCAATTGCTTGGAAATAATACCTTCACGAGAATACGAACTTGCAATCAAATCTTCTAAAGGAGGGTTAAATCTTGTAATTAATGGAGAAACTGGCACTGGAAAATCTTTTTTAGTATCTAAAATCCATCAAGAAATCGCATCTAACGCGCCATTAATATGTATTAACTGTGCGTCTATATGTGAAACCCTTGTAGAATCTGAATTATTTGGCTACGAAAAAGGGGCATTTACAGGTGCTGAGTCAACAAAAATTGGAAAAATTGAAGCTGCAAATGGTGGTATTTTATTTTTAGACGAAATAGGAAAAATGCCTAAATATGTTCAAGAAAAACTTTTAACTGTCATTGAAAACAAACAATTTTACAGGGTAGGCTCTTCAGTTCCTATTCACGTTGAGTTTCAATTAATTAGTGCTACAAATATTAATCTAGAAACATTAGTAAAAAACGGGTCTTTTCTTCCAGATCTTTACTATAGAATTCATCAATTCTCTATATCTTTACCTCCATTAAGAAATTCCGAAAAATACACGTTGCAATTAGCATCTTATTTTATTAAAAAATTTAATACCGACTATCAATGTAACTTTGAGATAAACTATAGTTTAAAGACCTTTTTAATTACACATTCCTGGGATGGAAATATTAGAGAATTAAAAAATAAACTACAGACAATAATTGCAATGCACTCACAAGGCGAATCTATATCGTTTAACAATACCCCCGATACAGAATTTAATGATAGCTTATCTTTTGATATTCAAAGCTATGAAAAAATTAAACTAATTCAAGCATTAAAAAAATGCACCTTTAATCTATCGAAAACGTCTCGTTTGCTTAAGATTCCACGATCTACGTTACAAGGTAAAATGAAAAAACATCAAATCTCTCAAAACAAAATAAGTAATTAGTAATATCATCTCTTTTTTTAAGTATAAACTCTTTTTCAAAATCATTATTTTATTCAATAATTATTCGGATTTATTAAAAAAATCTACTATAAATAAGAAGCTGGAAGAAATAAAACATGGCAGAATTAATACTATGTCTATGCGCAATAATTGCAGATCGCTTGAGAGAATTTAAACTAAAAAAATTACAAGTCTAGAAATAACACTTTCTGATTTGATAGTCTTAAGAGCCCCAATCTTACTCGGCAACAACCCTCGCATTTAATGGCTGTACTGGTCTGTTTGCATCAAATCCAAAAATTTTATAATACTTGTCTACTTGCTTTTTTGAAATTGGTTGTATTTCTTTCATTACAACCCAAGTCACTCCTTCAGAACAGGGTGGCGTAGTTAAGGATCCGTTTAATCTATAATAAGATTTATCATTAGGAATTAGACGTTTATAATCTATAGATTTCTTAACTTTTTTCTCCCCTTCTTTTTTGGGAGCCATTTTTAAGATATCTTTAAAAACGTTATTTTCTTCTGAAGACTCCTCAAAAAACACACCTACAACAGCTAAATTCATATCTTTATCTGCATGAACAAAATGTACCTCAAGCGGATAACTATTTCCATTTACATGGTGCTCACTAGGTGAATGAAAATGAAATTGTAATAAATTAAATGTCTTTGCATTAATTACAACCGAACTACCCTCTGCTATATTAGTTTGAATTGAATGTCCGTTATTTTTTATGCTTGCAACATCTGTGACATAATCAAAATTAAGTTCAGATAAGCTTGCCTTAATTGCGTTTGTAATGTTTATTGGAGACTGATTTTTGCCAGTTTCGCATAAACTATAGTCACTATCTAAACTTCCCCAACTAGCAGGCCCTGTTTTTCCTTGATAAGACCAATGAGAATTAGATTCTGCTGTTATGGCTGTAAATGATAATGCGAATAAAATAAATAGTGTTGATATAAATTTCATTTAAGTTCCCCCTTTATTGTATTAGTCATACACCATATAATTTAAACTTAAACATTTTTCATTCTTTTTTCCCATA
This sequence comes from uncultured bacterium, assembly GCA_963979105.1. Lineage (GTDB taxonomy): Bacteria > Margulisbacteria > Marinamargulisbacteria > CAXBWG01. The sequence goes on from CAXBWG010000031.1 coordinate 10,124, forward strand.
CCATTTTACTTTTCACAAGTTTTAATAAACACACCCCTTCTAAAACCCTCAATAATGGTGCAACCACAGCAGCTCCCAATGCAACAATAAACCAAATTCCAGGCACGTCAAAAAACACAATATATAAACGAATTTGACACACCCAGTGCTAATATTTTTTTTTGAAATACACTATTATGTATTTCATATTCATGCGCTAAATTATATTAATGAGACGATATTGTGTAAGCTAAATCTTTTTCAGTATGTTTAAAATCGTATGAATACTCCATAGAATACTCATACATGGCCTTCATGAGCTTAACATAAGTGTCTGTTTGAGAATAATTTAATAATGCCGTATTTATAGATTTACAAGGCTGTAAATGATACATTTTATCTTGAATTTTAATTCGTGTTGTAGACACACAATAAAATGCTTTAAACGACAACACTTCATTTAATTTAAATGGTCGTTCAGAATACTCAATATTATATTTTCGAGCAACACGTTTTAGTAAGGAAATAGTTGTACTATTTAATATAGTTCCAGTATTAGCATTATCTTGTGTGCTACAATTTCCAGTTAAAGGACTAAAAATACATTTATTTTTTTTATCTATTCCCATAAATGAAAATGTACTTCCTTCTAAAATATACGGATTAGTTCCATTTCCTACAAACATAGCTTCATGAAAAAGCTTTGGAAAATGTTTTGTGTAAATTGAGGTAATCTCATTAACCTGAAATGTGCTTATCCATGACATTTTCGATTTAATTTTCAAACTTAAATTCAAAAACAACCTACTTAGCTTTTCCTCACTTAATCGCTCATAATCATATAAAATTGTATTTAAAAAACTAACCACCGCTTTTTGCTCGGAAATAGATAAACTATGATAAAATTTAAATGAACTATCTAAACTCGCTTGAATAGAAGCGGTTTTGGAAAGTTCAAATTCTAAACACGCATATGTATTTAGCGCATCTATCGTATGCTGTGTAAGTGCTCCATGAATATAATTTGCTGGTTTCGAATTAGCAATTGGCCGCTGATAGATATCTGAATACAAATTTAACCCGCTATC
>CAXBWG010000032.1:0-11186 GCA_963979105.1 uncultured bacterium
TAGAGATGCAAAATTATTAGGTGCAAGTATCGATAACGAATTTGTTCATCTTGCATGGAGACAACAAAAAGAAGAATTAAATGACCTACCATTTCCAATGTATTCAGATATAAAACGAAACCTTTCAAATGAATTAGGTATTCTAGATGAAGAAGAAGGCGTATCTCAACGTGCAACATTTATTATAGATCCAGATGGAATCGTACGATTTATTATGGTTACAGATCTTAATGTAGGACGAAATTCTAAAGAAGTATTACGTGTATTAGATGCACTTCAAACAGATGAGCTTTGCCCATGTAACTGGGAAAAAGGCGAAAAAACTCTAGTTGTAGGATAAAATTTATGAGCAATGTAACTCCGATAAAAGATTTAATTGGCGATTTCGCAAAAGACATTAGACTTAATATATCGTCTATTTTAACAGGAACAACTCCAACAGACCTTACAAATAATCAAATTTTGGGAGTTACATTAGCTGTATCATTTGCTACAGGAAACACTAAACTTATTGAAACAGTTCAAAGTTCACTAACTAGCGAACTTAGCCAAGAAGAAGTCCACGCAGCTAAGTCTGCTGCTGCAATAATGGCAATGAATAATGTCTATTACAGAAGTATTAACCAGATATCAGATGATTCATTTAAAAAACTTCCAACAGGACTAAGAATGCAAGTAATTGGAAGACCTGGCATCGATAAAGTTACATTTGAATTATACTGCCTTGCAATATCAGCACTTAATGGCTGTGGCCATTGCCTAGACTCACATTCACAGGTATTACAAAAAGCAAATATCTCTAATCAAGATATTCAACTAGCAATTAAAATTGCAAGTGTAATTCAAGCAGCACATATTAGCATTACAATTGAATCAACTTAAAAAAACTTTAATACAATAAAAGGCGCAATTATAAAGATAATAACAGTTAATTTATAATATCCAATTAAACAATAATGAATTCGGTTAAACTCAGATTCAGAAATTGAAAAAAGTTTTTCATGAATCTTAAAAACAAATTCTTTAAAAAATAAAATCATTACAATCCAATAAAACAAAACAAAAATGTGAATACACATATTCCAAAATAAAAAACTCAAAAAAACATCTAATCCCATTACTAAACCTCCATCTATTATTATAATTACCCACATTAATAGAAATTAAAAACATTATTTTAAATTATCAAAATATTATTAATAAAAAAACAAAACCAACAATATCAATAAAATTTTATTAAACACATAAACTCTAAAAATATAAAACAAAAAAAATGAAAAAAACATGACTACAAGTAGTTACCGTAGAATTTTCCGGCGTTAATAACTCCAAAGAAATAAAACATTCATCCCAAGTATGTTTTTGAGATTCATAATTATTTATTAATTTAGATAGTATCTTTTTGATCTATATCAAAAAAATATTTTTTATAATTTAAAAAATTAACCAAAATAATCTCAAAAAACCTCAAGAAATAACACAACATGTTTTCAAAGAATTAAAAGATTTATTGTTAACACTACTATTTATAACGCTATTATAGAGTCGATAATCAAAATATTTTATTTGCGACTGAGAAAGGATATCAAACAATTCAACACCTGTTTTATTTCCAAGTCCTTGCTTTAATAAAGTATCAACATAAGCTTGATAAAAATACTGATCATCACCAAAATTCAAATGATTAATATACAAACTAGCTAAAACCTCACATTGTTCATCTGTCAAAACAACAGCTCGCTCAACACGTAAAATATTATCTGAAACTCTATCATCAAAAGAACTTGAACGCGGCCTTAAATACTCAATAGAAAATGAATAATCACTTAATTTATTTAAAAAACCTACTAAAGACCCCTTACACTCTATTTCTTTATTAACAAAAAAAACCAGCTTTTCATAATTTTTTTTGAACAAATAAGAACTAAACAAATTTTTTATATACCTATCAGCTAATTTTTTTTTCATTTTCTTTTATTAATTTTTCAAACATCATTACTTCAACAAAAAACCAAGTTCTTTAGAATAAGACTTCGATAAAAAGCTAATAATAAACTCTTTATTGTTTTGTGTAATATTAAGTTTTGAATTTGAAATATCAAAATATCTACAAATAAACTCTTTATGAACAAAACATACAATATGATCATCAACCGTTTGCGACAAAGAATCTTTAGCTTCTTGTAAAAAGTCACAAGATTGCAAAGTAACAACTAGAGTTTTCCCAGACAACTCTAACACGCAATTAAACGAAACCTCAACACAAGATTTACCAGTAATAGAAATTGACCTAACACCAGAAAAATGAGAATGCGGTGGTGTTTGAGAAAATTTATTATTTTTAGGACTAAATAATATCACACATAAATTTTTTCTATCAAATAACGTCCAACGTAAATAGCCAGACTCATCTGGAACGCCCAAAACATTTTGATTCACATCTTTATCAGCACATGAATAAACATGAACAACGCTAACTAACGATTTATTCTTATACAAACTATTTTGAATTTCATTTATTTTAGAAACAAAATTACGATATTTCAGCTTACATCCTTCTAGCTCAGAAAACGAAATTTTATGACTAATAACATAATTTTGAAAATCACATTTCAATCTATCAAAACAACAATTAGCCAATAACTTATACATCTATACCTCTATATAGTTCATAACTAATGCTTACTAAAAACAAATTCAAGAATTATTTTAATTTTAACCATATCTAAAACCGACACCATTTGACCACTAAAACGAAGTGTTGTTTTATCTCCTGCAATTTTTATTGGCATACTTTTAAAATGATTATCAAAAAACAACTTTAAATCTTGCGTTAAATTCTCATCTAAACTTTGAGAATGCTTAACTATTAACTTTTCTAAAACCATTTTAGAACCTGGATTATCTAATAATTCTTTAAAATTAAACGCTTTAGATTGATAGTGCCTTGCAAGAGCTTCACTCTTACAATCTATACCTATCATCGAAGATTTATCTGTCTTAATTTGAAATTCTGAATTTTCAAAACTTTGTAATAACTCACATAATTGATTTGTATCAGACTGTAATTTTTTTAAAGCATTAGTTGTCGTAAACATCTCAAAAGCATCAATTAAAGACTTACACCCATCTTCTCTTAAAGACCCCGTTCCACCATGTGTTCCAGGAGCAAATGCGAAATTCATAAACTTAGAATTTCCAACCAAAACACCAGTCGGATAGTTTCCATTATTAACAGCTTTTGAAAACGCAATTGCATCTGGAACCAATTCTTTTAACCCAATAATGTCTTCTCCTGCAAAACCTCGCTGCACACAATCTGCAATCAACATAATAGTTTCTGAATATTTAGATTTAAGCTTCATTAAAGTCTGTTCAAATTCAGATGAAATAGGCGTTAGGCCACCTTCACCCTGAACAGGCTCAAAATAAACAGCTATTCCCTTCTTAGAATCTCTAGAAATAATATCTTCAACCTTAGCTACAAGTTTATCTGAGTCATTAAAAGGCAAAGCAATTGTATTAGAACGTTTTAAACATTCTGAACTATAATCCCACTCATTAAAAACAGCTCTACCATGAAAATGATTTTTAAAAATAATATGCTTGCAATTTAAATTAAATACACGTTCACACCCATCAAAAGCAGCCCTCATAACATCTGAACCCGACATTAAAACCAATGACTTAGAATTAGCAATACCTGCATGACGACCATATGTATTAACAACTAATGTCGCCAATAACTGACTCAGAGAATATACCGCTCTACTTGGTAAATCCCCAGTATTATACCCCTCTAACTCAACATACCGTTTGGCTCCATAACTGGTATTAGCATTCAAATGAAAATTACCATCCACATCAATCCACCAAGGCCCTCTAGTTTTTTCAACAACAATTTCAAAACTACCTTCATAATTTGGCGCTGTTTCTAATTTCATTAATTCAATAAGCTGAGCTTGTGAATACAAATTAAGACGCTGTTTAATATTCAAAAGAATACTCTCACCTTCAATCCTTGTCTGCAACGCACCATCTAATAAATCATGCATGACCAATCTATCGTTTTTTAAATTTAACTCTGAATCAAAATAAAACTTATTTTCAAACTGTGACTTTATATTTATTATAGTTTCAATAAAATCAGGATTAGATTTATAAACAGCCTCATTAAAATCAGTTAAATATTTTAAAAACTTATCTTTAGATTCTCGTCTAAAAGATGTCACAGAAGCTGGAGTATCTTTAACTTCTTTATCTTGAAAAAAACGCTTAGAAATTATCTGACTTTGTAACGCTATAGTATTTCTTGAACGAAACCCAATAGTTCTTGAAACACCACAAAAACGAACTAACATTAAATTTTCCCCTTTAAAAAATATGATTATTTTAATAATTGTTTACTTAATATCCAAGACAATTCAACATCAAACATAATACATATTAACAAAAAACTGTACCAATTAACATTTTCTATTAAACTAATAATAAAAAATCTATCAGAAAAAAGCTTTAAAAATTGGCGAATTAGAGTTAGAAATAGAAAAACAAAACATTTAAATAAAATCACACAAGATATCACAAGATTTCGTTGTAAAACTCAAAACAAACCAAAAAGAAAAAAATAAATTTAAAAAAAGGGTTACAAAATATTTTTATGCTCAAAAATATTTAGATAATATTAAACTTGATTCAACAATTCAGAGTAGTCTAATAAATCCCCTAGATAAAATTAAGACTTATTTATATCCGCTATAGATTCAGGAAGAAACGTTTTAACGGATCCATCTTCATTAAATAAATGAGCAGTAATTTTTCCAAGAAAATTCAAATTACCATCATCTAAATCCGCCCTTAAATATTCCATATCTTCAAAAAAATCCAAACCCCCAAAACATTTATTAACAGCATTAAACCAATTTTTTAAAACCGCTTTATTATCTTGAGGTTTTTCTTTTAATTCAGCATCTAATAAATTACGCGACTCCTCTAAAGTTATCGCAACTTCTGGATAACATAACTTTAAAACATCCAATAAAGTTACAGATTCTTCAGAATCTAGTAATCCCTTAATTTTTAAAAAATTGGAATTTATAAATTGTTTTAATTTAATAGTTTTTTCAGAAATAGCATGAGGAAAATAACCATCTAAATTAGTTGAAATTAAAGTTAATAAATCAGATTTCAAATCTTCTGATAAACATTCATCAACTAACAACTTGTGAGAATCTTTAGTAATAGCAAACAACAAAACTGAACGTAAACCAAAACGAGTAAAAACATTACCATATTCAATAAAATCTTTAAGAATACGCCCTCCAGAAAACGATAAATCAAGATCATATCTACATAGTTCTTTAGTAGTTTCATCTTGATTTAAATTTCCAGAATGTTCATCATACTGCCCAGTTAAAACCGAATATAATAACGCGCGCTGAAAATGCTCTTTAATATCTCTACCTTGCATATCTAACCCATTATTATAAAAACCATATAACTGTGTCATATTTTCAATACTTCCCAAAGGTTTAAATCTAGAATCTATCTCTTCTTGAACTAGCATAATCTTGTGAAGAGGATATTTGACACTTTCAAATTTCAATTCCATATCTGTCAATTCCAAATATGTTCCTAATTTCACACTTGAATCGTTTAGTTTTTCTCTAAAAAATCTATTAAGCGCTAAATTTAATTGTTTTTCCTGTGTAATCTCACCACTATTTTTAAAATAAAACGGATTATGAGGCGAACCTTTAATTAATGGTGAAACTTTATAAACATCATTATCAGAAAATCCTAATGGCCTAAAACTTTTAGGAGACTCACGCAACGTTTTTTTTACACAATCAAAAGAAGAAAGAGAAGAAAGAGAAGAATGAGAAGAAAAAGAAGGAAGAGAAGAAAGAGAATTATCTGATTCCTCAGAAGGATAAGGACTCAATGAAAATTCAGATCTGTCTTCACCCGATGTCTTAGTTTCATCGTCTTCACACATTTCAAAAGTAATACTAGAAACTAACCCATTACCAAGACTACCCCCATGCACCATTCCTGAAGATTCAAGTTTACTTTCAGGAGAAGCCTTTTTTGAAGGAGAACTCTCATTAGAAGGAGAAACAGACCGTTTAGCGTTCTTAAATGGCGAATTATCTACTAATAAATTCATACTTTTCAAAGGTGATCCAGAAGGCGGTCTTCCGGCAACAAAACCAGACATAATTAAACTCCCTCCCCCAGTAATTTAAATATAATTTTTACATAATTTAATATTAAAGTAAATAAAAAATAACAATAAAAATAATAAGACATTCTAAAAAACCATTATGATACATGTTTATAAACATAAAATTAAAATTTTATTGCGATTTAATTAATAAAAAATTTAAAACAATAAAAAATAATGACTATTTAAATAAAAAATTGAAATAACTCATAAATCCAAGTTAAGCTATATAAAATGAAACCAAATACACACATAACATTTAAAATTTGCACGACTATATGCCTGCTAATAGGAGGTCTACTACACTGTACTCAAATAAACGCATTAAACTTAGGAAAAACGCCACAAAACGCAATTTCAATATTCCCTGCAGGGTTTCATACAGATGAAATAAATAAAAATATAAATTTTAAATTTTTAGGAATTTCTTATAAAGATTATACATTTAGCTCATTTGAAAATTCATTCAAAGATCGAACTTATTCCATTGGTATTAACAAAAATATTTTTTCAAAAAACAACGTCTTTATAGGGTACACAGTCGGAATTCTTTACGGCTACGATGGCAGATTATCTACAACAGAAGGAGTTCCATTTCGAAAAACATTTTTATTTAAAGGAGATATAAATCCTTTTTTAGGGTTAAACATATCCTACCAGCTAACTAAAAAACTAGAATTTGCAACATTTATAGAACCATTAGTAATTATTTATGGATTTAAATTTTTATACTAAATTACCCCTTTAAATTTAGCACAAAACGACTCAAAATCTAAGATTTCGATATTAGCACCTTTAGTATTATAACTTCTAGCTTTTTCCAATTTAGAACCAGCCCCATCTCCAACGATTAACACATCTAAAGTCTTAGTAACACTAGATTTAACGTCTCCACCAGATTGTTTAATCTTATCTTCAATAACCAACCTAGAAAGAGGTAAGCTACCAGTAATCAAAAACGTTTTTCCAGTTAACACACCTTCAGATTTAAGCTCTAAAACTGGATTTACACCATAACTAAACAACCGATCCAAACACTCTAGAAATCTAGAATCAGAAAATGCATCAACAATAGAATTCGCCATCGAAATGCCAATACCGTGCACCTCACATAACTGATCCACATTAGTAGATTTAAGCACATCAATTGATTTAAATTCATCTGCCAAAATTTGAGCAGACACTTTACCCACATATATAATTCCCAATGCATATAAAAGAGTAGCTAAGCTGCAAGATTTTGATTTTTCAATCGAAACAAGTAATTTCTCAGCAGATTTTTCAGCAAAACCATCAAGAACTATTAATTGATCTTTGGTTAATTTATATAAATCTGCTACATCTGCAATTAAATTTTTATCAAATAATTGATCTATAATTGCATCACCTAATCCATCTATATCCATAGCATCTCGTGCAACAAAATGTTTTAACTTTTCTTTTAACTGAGCAATACAACTAGTATTATTACATCTAAAAGCAACTTCACCTTCTAACTTTACTAAATTAGCCTCACAACAAGGACACACCTGAGGAAAAATGATAGGAATAGAGTTTTCACAAGAAATCTCAACACGAACAATTTTAGGAATAACCTCCCCTGCACGCTTAATGACAACATGATCGCCAATAGCAACACCCAGCCGTTCAATTTCATCAAAATTATGCAACGAGGCAGACGACACTACAGCTCCCGCGACATCAACAGGCTTTAACTTTGCAACAGGAGTCACAATCCCTGTCCTGCCAAGTTGAAACTCAACAGCTTCTAATATGGTTACAACTTCTTCTTCAGGAAACTTATAAGCAATAGCCCACCTAGGAGCCTTTGCAGTTGAGCCTAAATCATCTTGCAACGCCAATGAATCAACCTTTACAACAACTCCATCAATATCAAAATCATAATTAAGACGTTTATTTTCTAAAACATCTACATAATCTTTGACCTCGGAAAAACTATGAAACAATTTATAATCGCAAATTACAGGAAACCCTAATTCTTTTAAATAATCTAACATACCTACATGAGAGGTATGCCGCAAATCAAAACCTGCATATATAAAAATATCTAAATGTCTACTAGCCGCAATCTTAGAGTCTAACTGCCGCAAAGAGCCGGCTGCTGCATTTCTAGGATTTGCAAATAAATGTTCTAATTTTTTAAAACTAGATTTACGAATAAATACTTCACCACGAACTTCTAAATTTACAGGATCAGATAACTTAAGTGGCAACGATCGAATTGTTTTTACATTTTGAGTAACATTTTCCCCAACCTGGCCATTCCCACGCGTAGCTGCAACATCTAAAACTCCGTCCTTATAATGAATAGCAACAGCTAACCCATCTATTTTAGGCTCAACTGAAATAGCTGCCTCAGAACGCTCAATTCCTTTTAAAACACGTTCATAAAATAAATCTAAATCAGTATTATTATAAGCATTAGCCAATGAACCCAAAACACGTTTATGCCGAAATTGTTCAAATGCATCCAAAGGAACATCTCCCACACGCTGAGATGGCGAAGCCGCATCAATTAACAATGGGTTTTCTATTTCAAATTGCTTCAGTTGTTTATACAACTGATTATAATACAAATCAGAAACCTCAGGTTTATCTAACACATAATAGCAGTATGCATAATGATTTAATTGCTTAACACGTTTTAAATATTCTTCTGAATTCATAAAAACAAGTAATTAAAAAACATCCTTAATAAGCTCAGTAACCCACATAATATAATTAGAAAACGGCCATAAAAATAATTGAGCTAACACAAAAATACCAAACATTTTTCCAACTTGCATAAAAAACACAACACTGCGAACATCGTTTTCATCCCGAACACCATTAACAGCCTGATCTGTAACACGTGCACCCGGAGGATCAACAAAAATAGTAAACATAATAGTTGCCATCCCATTTACAATCCCAGACAACTGAATAGCAGTAGATCTATACTCAGGTAAATAAGCACCCGCTAACAACGAACACAACACTCCAATTACATAAATTGATGTTACAAACACATTAAAAATCAAAAACCCTTTTGGCAAAGACTTAAATGAAATAGTTTTCAAACTACTAATTTTTGGCAATCTAAAGGACTTAATAATTTTAATAAACGTTGAAGGCTTTAGTGCACTAAATACGAGTACTGGGATTGATCCTTTATGCTGAAAATTTTTTATTGCTTTTTGAAATAAAAACACAGCAGTTGGCGTTAAAAAGGCCCCCATAAGAGCACCAAAAAAAGCAAATAAAATAATAACTCTAAACTGACCTTCTAATGCCATTAAAGCAGTCTTAGAATTTTGTATTATTGCAGTATCAACCATAAACCCCAATAACGGCGCTTGAAACATATTAGATAACCGGGACACAAGTAATGTAGAGGTCACAAAAGCCATAGCGACCGCAATTTGCTTGGTCCTAACACCCGCTAAGCGCATTGAATATGCTAACGCCTCTGTCATATGAATAACAAATGTAAAAAAACAAATAAAGATTAAACTATTTGAGAACTCCATTAATAGTTAGCTTACCACTGAGTTAAACATAATTTAAAGAACTCTGTTGCATGAAAATAAAATTTTGCTTAAACTATAGATCTATAAAATTATGAAAACATTACTTTTAACCATAGAATTTATATCTGCAATATTAGTTATTATATTTGTATTGCTTCATTCTGCAAAAGGCGAAGGCCTTGGTGGTATTGGTGGCCAAGCAAGAATTTATAACACACAAAAAGGCCTCGAAGATGGCTTAAATAAAATAACAACAACAGCTGCATTTATTTTTTTACTAACTGCAGGGATTTTCGGTGTATTTTACTAAATTAAAATTTAGTCTTCTAATTTTATTTATATCAACCTCATTAAACATTGCAGAGTCTGGGTCTATTATAAAAAAAATACTACCCACAATCTCTGTAAAAAAAACAAGCCAAACCCCTTCAGCAACTTCAACCAACACAAAAATACCAACAAAAAAAACAGTCACTGTTAAAGGAAACAAAACCATATCAAGCGATACCATTATTACAAACTCTCAACTTTCAAACATCACAAATTTAAATGAATTTTCATTTAAACGTGCAAAACAAAACATATTAAACTCTGGTATTTATAAAAACGTTAACATTGAATTAAATAAAACAGACGATTCTATTACTATTTTTGTAGAAGAAAACCCAGAAATAACAGACATTATATTTAAAGGAAATACAACATATACAAAAGCATACTTAGATGACAAAATAAAATCCAAACCAAAATCTCCCTTAAATTTAAATAATTTACGACACGACTTAGATGTTATTAAAAACCTATATAAAAAAGATGGATTTTTTGAAGCAAAAATCTTTAATATTCAAAAACCAGAAAATAAGAACGGCCCATTAATTTTTAATATTGCAGAAGGTGAACTCGAAGATATTATAATTACTGGAAATACGCGTACAAAAAGCTATGTTATATTACGAGAAATGCAAACAAGGCCAGGCGATATATTAAACACAAACACATTAAGGTCTGATTTAAGAAAAATATATAATTTAAATTTCTTTACAGAGATCATCCCTGAATTTTTACCTAGCGAAACACCACACAAATTTATTTTAAAATTATCAATAAAAGAACGTGAAACATCTGGTGCATTTACCTTTGGAGGTGGCTACTCTCCACAACAAGGATTTAACATTTTTTCAGATTTATATTGGGACAACCTATTAGGAACAGCCCGTGTAATTATGCTAAAAGGAAACCTAGGACTTGGAACTACTAGCGATAGTGAAACCAACAATACATACCAAATAAAATATTCTGATCCCTGGGCATTTGGCCCTAACAGATCCTTTACATTTAGACTATGGTCTAGGTTTGGAGCATTTAGATCGTTTAACCTCCTTACAACAGAATACGGATTTAAAGAATCTATAAGAAAAGGAACCGATATA
>CAXBWG010000033.1:0-10841 GCA_963979105.1 uncultured bacterium
CGATCTTAGTTGCCGATTCTGATGCTCAAAAAGAGTATGATGAGTGTATGTTAAAAGCGGCTGCGTTTTTGAGCGTTCTCGAAAATTAAATTAGATTTTTATTGGTAATTATATTTTAGATAAGATAATATAGATCTCATAATATTCTATTAGAATTTAAATATACTTTTAATTGAGGAAATATAATGGAAGCTATTTATAACTATATATCAAAAAACATGACTACTGTGAAAAAAGAAGATCTTATATTTCCTTATTTGGATTATGGGTTTTTGTACGGATATGGGTTGTTTGAGTCGATAAGAGTGTTAGATGGAAAGCCAGTTTTATTACAAGATCATATTAATAGAATTAGAAAATGTTCAATTGAATTAGAAATTCCATTTTTTTATTCTGATGAAGATATTAAGAGAAAAGTAGATGAATTAATTTCGATAAATAATGTTGTAACAGGCGTGTTAAATTTTTATCTTACACCGGGAGACCGAGGAATCGACCCAGCAAAAGTTGTTGATAATGATCCGTTTTTTTTGATTCTTATGAGGCAATACCCGAAATATTCTTCTGAAGATAAGTTGTCTTTAGATGTGCGCCCTTTAGCGTTTCAGAGAACCCCGCTTGATAGATATAAGACTTTATCTTGGATGAAGAATGTTTTAGAAAATAAACTTAGTACATTCGATGACATTTTATTATATGACGATAATGAAATGTTGTTAGAGACAACACGTTCAAATATGTTTTTTATAAAAGACGATGTATTAATTACTCCCAAATCGACAGTGATTTTACCAGGAATTACACGAGGGTTTTTGATTAAGAGCGCAGCTAAATTGAGCTTTAAAATTGAAGAAAGAGAAGTGTATGTAGGTGAATTGCTTGGGTTTGATGAGGTTTTTTTAACAAATTCATTAAGGTCTATCATTTTAGTAGATAGTATTAATAATATACCAAATTTAAAATCAAAAGAGAAAACAATTCAAATACAAAAATCTTATTTTGAATTGGCAAATAATTCATAAGTAGAGCCTTTTAAATTTTGTTTTTTTTAAATTGTCTGAAATTGACAATTTACTTGGGTTTTGATATAATTAGGATTATCAAATTATAGGGATTATTTTATGTCTAGTATTGGAAATTTTAGTCCAGTTCCTCCGAGTTCGTCTGATCCCAATAAAGCATCCGTAAAAGAATCGCAATCTGCTAAATCGATTGAATCGGAATTGGATTCTAGTGTTCAGAAAAAGGATTCTGGTTCAGAAAATACGGTAAGAGGTTTAGAAAAACAGGATTTGCGGCAAAGGTTATTACAGATGACCAAGCCTCCGACTTTAGAGAATATGCAGAAAATAATGACGCTTTTAAAGCATGGGATTCCTGCATCTGAACAGGCATTTAGTATGATAGAGCAGTTTACGAAGGGTAAGGAAAAGGGTAATAAGTTAGAGGCGAGCGCCGTAGCTATTGGTAGAGGTTTAGAGGGTAATTCGAAGGCGGTTGATTTGATTTCTAATTTTTTATCGCAAAATGTTCAATTATCTAAGGTAATGGATGGGTTTGCTATGCAATTGGCTAAATTCAGGTCTAGTTTTGGCAATTTTAATAACTTGTTGGATCCTGCGTTGATTTCTGGGATAGCTGGGTTTTTAGATGATTTTTTAGATGAGATGGGTAAATTGAAAAAACACTCAAAGGATTTAGATTTGAAATCACTTTTTTCTAAGCAGTCTGGCCTGATTCAGGATTTGAAGTATTTGCAAGAGTTTTTGCGGGGCGTAAATTCACAGGTGAATGTTGAAGATATTTTGAGTAAAGAATTTAATAAAATGGTTAATAAGACAATAACGGATTCAAAAGAGTTGCACAATGCATTGTTGACTCAGTTGGTGTTGTCTAAAACCCCTGAGAATATGCAGCTTGCAAAAGAATTTTATAATTATTGGATGGTTCCAAATCCTATGGCAAATGCGCTCAATGATATTGAGCTGATGATTAGTAAAGATACTGTAAATAAAAAGAAAATTAACCCAGATAATACGACTATAGTGATAAAGTGTGAAACGAATGAGCTTGGTATGCTTACGATAATTATTGAGTTAAAAGGCAAGAAAATGGCGTATAAAGTGTATTCAGAAAAAGTATTAACTCAGAAGTTTGTGTTGGATTATTCTCCAGATCTTAAGACGTCTATGGAGAAATTGAGTTATGAAGTGACTTCTGTTAGGTCTCTTAAGAAGTTTGTTGATATTGGAAAATTGTTAATCCCAACGTTTGATCTTAATAATATGAAGAGGATTAATACAGAGGTATGATGGAAAAGAAGAGTAAGAAGCGTAAAAATATACAATTAAAGCGTAATGTGCATCAATTAGAAAACGTTGATAAATCTAAATTGAAAGCTGTTGTTTTAAAGTATGATGTAGATAAAAGTAAGGCTCCAAAAATTACGGGGTTTGGAAAAGGTCAAATTGCGGAAAAGATATTAAAGGTGGCCGAAGATAATAAGGTTCCATTTTATGAAGATGCGTCATTGGTGGAGTTGTTGTCGAAGTTAGCTATTAACTCAGAAATTCCGCCATCGTTATATAATGTTGTTGCGGAAATATTATCGTTTGTTTATAAGTTAGATAGGTTAGCTAAAAAGAAAAAGATGGTTCGTAAAAAGTCCTCAAAAGGAAATATCAAAACATGAATGTTTATAAAAGTAAATTAGTGGGTATTCTTATTTTGGTTTTTATGAGTATTGGTACAATTGCAAATGCCTACGTGCATTATGACGAAGTTCGAGAAAGAGGAGTGTTAACTGCGTTGGAGGGAATGAGAACGTTTCAGGTTCATTACACAAATTGGTTGTTTTATACAATTAATGTTGGAACTCCTGGGTTTATTGAGACCGGTACATATAATACCAGAAAAAAAAGAGAAGAGGGTTATGAGATTGATTATATTCCTTTTTTTAGATGGAGAGCAGGCCCAATGGTGGATACTGGAAAAGAATTAGATTTATATATAGATGCAAACAGTAGAGGGTTTTTTGTTGTTCAATTGCCAAATTCAATTGCTTTTACACGTGATGGAAGGTTTTTGTTAGATTCTCGCCGGAGAGTAGTGACTCTTTCTGGAATGTATCCTTTGTTAGGTGAAGAAGGAGAAATAGTATTGCCGGAAGGTGAAGACATTTTAGTGTCCAGATCGGGATTGATTTACGTAGATGGACAACCTGTTACTAGAGTTAAAATTGCTGTGTTTAGAACATTTAGTGAAATGCAATCAATGGAATCGCTTAATGGAAGTTTTTTTGTGTTAACTAAAGATATAGAAACGGTGGAAGGGCCAGAGCATTATGCGATAGTCCAGGGGGCATTAGAGGAGAATAATGTATTAAAGGCAATTACAGGTGATATTTTAGTTGCAAAAAATGGATATGATGCATCTACAAAAACAGCTCACTTGATAAATAAATCATTAAGTACAGCCGCGGGATTAGGTTCGCCGTAGAAATAAGGAGGAAAAAATAACATGTTATCACAATTATTTATGGCGAAATCAGCCTATTTTTCTTATGAAAGAAAAATGCAGGTTATTGCAAATAATATTGCAAACTCACAGACTGTAGGGTTTAAAAAGAAACGTTTAGAAATGGAAAGTATTTTTCCATTGGTATTGGAAAGAGCTTATTCTGAATTTGATGAAGTGTCCCCAGGTGCAGGAAGAAAACGAAAGAAGTATTTAGAGTATGGACAGGGTGTGCGAATTGTAGATATTTCAAAAGATTTTTCGACAGGCAGTATTGAAATGACAAATCAGCAATTAGATGTAGCAATAGAAGGGCAAGGGTTTTTTCAGTTTTTGTTACCTGATGGAACATATGGATATTCCAGAGCAGGAAATTTACATATGGATGCAGAAGGGAATGTGTTAAACCCAAATGGTCATACGTTAGAGCCAGCGATTACAATTCCTTCAAATACAACAGAAGTTATTATAAATGAAGAAGGTGAAATTTTTGCACAAACTCCAGATAGTGTGCAGCCTACAGAGATTGGGCAGGTATATTTAGTAAAATTTCCTAATCCGGGAGGATTAAAAGATATTGGTCAAAACCTTTTTAGAGCAACGGCGGGATCTGGAGACCCAGAAATAACAATTCCAGGTGAAAATGGTGTTGGGATGGTAAAGCAGCGTGCGTTAGAGTTTTCAAATGTAAATATAATTGAAGAAATGATGAATATGTTGCTTTGTCAACGAACATTTGAATTAGTGAATTCGACAATTAAAGCAGCAGATGCAATGTTAAAGGCGGCAAGTGATATTGGGAAATAGTGTGGTAAGAGCTTTAGAAGCAAGGAGAAAAGAATAACATGTTATCACAATTATTTATGGCGAAATCAGCCTATTTTTCTTATGAAAGAAAAATGCAGGTTATTGCAAATAATATTGCAAACTCACAGACTGTAGGGTTTAAAAAGAAACGTTTAGAAATGGAAAGTATTTTTCCATTGGTATTGGAAAGAGCTTATTCTGAATTTGATGAAGTGTCCCCAGGTGCAGGAAGAAAACGAAAGAAGTATTTAGAGTATGGACAGGGTGTGCGAATTGTAGATATTTCAAAAGATTTTTCGACAGGCAGTATTGAAATGACAAATCAGCAATTAGATGTAGCAATAGAAGGGCAAGGGTTTTTTCAGTTTTTGTTACCTGATGGAACATATGGATATTCCAGAGCAGGAAATTTACATATGGATGCAGAAGGGAATGTGTTAAACCCAAATGGTCATACGTTAGAGCCAGCGATTACAATTCCTTCAAATACAACAGAAGTTATTATAAATGAAGAAGGTGAAATTTTTGCACAAACTCCAGATAGTGTGCAGCCTACAGAGATTGGGCAGGTATATTTAGTAAAATTTCCTAATCCGGGAGGATTAAAAGATATTGGTCAAAACCTTTTTAGAGCAACGGCGGGATCTGGAGACCCAGAAATAACAATTCCAGGTGAAAATGGTGTTGGGATGGTAAAGCAGCGTGCGTTAGAGTTTTCAAATGTAAATATAATTGAAGAAATGATGAATATGTTGCTTTGTCAACGA
Source organism: uncultured bacterium (assembly GCA_963979105.1). GTDB lineage: Bacteria > Margulisbacteria > Marinamargulisbacteria > CAXBWG01. Next base: position 5,091 of record CAXBWG010000033.1, read on the forward strand.
ACATTTGAATTAGTGAATTCGACAATTAAAGCAGCAGATGCAATGTTAAAGGCGGCCAGTGATATTGGAAAATAGAAGAGGTTTTTTATTGAAATTGTTTTTTTTGTTTTTAGCTTTTTTTATATGTGCTACAACTGTAAAGGCAGAGCAAATAAGCGTTACTTCATTTAATCAAGATGTTGTTAAAAGTTATATAAAAACCATTATTTTAGCAGATTTTAAAGATTTAATAGATCCTACTTTAACGACGATAATAAAAACAGAAGATTTATTTAATAATATTCCAAAAGATGTACATTATGTGTTTATTGATTTTGCAAAACCCAAAACATTTTTAGGTAAAATATTAATTGATATTGTATTTTTGTCAGAAGATAATAAAATTGTTTTAAAACACAAATGTTTAGTTGAAAGCTCATTAACAGGAAAGGTTTATGTTGCAAATCGAAAGCTTAGAAAAAATAGTATAATTCGTGAAGCTGATATTCAGTTAATGGAACATGATATTACATCTGTATTATTTGCATATATATCAAACAAGAATCAAATTATAGGTAAGCAAACGAAAAACCGAATGGTAAGAGGAATTCCTTTTACTGATAAATGGATTGAAATTGCTCCTGTTATTCATAGGGGAGACCCTGTTTTTGTGCTTGTTAAATCACCGGGTTATGAAATTAAATGTGAAGGCATTGCATTACAGGCAGGAAATATTGGCGATATGGTACAGCTTAAATCAAGTTTATCAAAAAAAATTCTTAGAGGAGAAATACTAAATGAAAAAAGTATTTTGGTTACTACTAATTAGTGCTTTGTTTATTGATATAGGACTGTGTTTTGCAGATTCCTTATATGATTATGCAAAAGCGCCTTTTTATGGGGTGTCTAGACGTCGAATTCAAGTTGGCGATATTGTAACAATATATGTCTCTGAATCTACATCGGCTGTACAGCAAGCATCAACACGAACCGAGAGAGAATCTAAGCTAGGAGGGAATGTTGAAAATAGTTGGGAGCAAATTGGTAATATTTTAGGCAATGAAACCTTAAAACAAAATCAAGAATATAGATTATCTGGAAATGATCAATATGAAGGATCCGGTCAAACATCTAGAAGAAGCCAAGTAAAAGCTGTGATTTCATCTGTTATTACAGAAATTTTAGATAATGGTAATTTATATTTAGAAGGAATTCATAAAGTGAAAGTTAATGATGAATTAGAAACAATAAGAGTGGCAGGGGTTGTAAGACCTCAGGATATTTCGCCAAAGAATTCAATTTTTTCTTATCAGATAGCTAAAGCTGAAATTTCAGTGAATGGCTCAGGTGTTGTTGCGTCGAAACAATCCCCTGGTATTTTAACAAAAATGTTTAATTGGTTATTCTAATGAAAAAAATAGCATTAATACTTTGTTTAATGATTCTTTCTTTGCCACTGTATTCTCAAGTAGCGAAGATAAGAATAAAAGATATAGGAAAAATAATTGAAGCAAGAGAAAATCAATTAGTTGGATATGGGGTTGTGGTTGGGTTAAGAGGTACTGGAGATTCAAGATCAGCTGCCTTAACTAATAATGCCATACGAAATTTGTTATCGAAAATGGGAGTGTCTGTTGGTGGAGTTAACTTGAGTGCCAGAAATGCCGCGTCAGTTTTGGTTACGACAGATTTACCTGCGTTTATTAAAAAAGGACAGCGAATTTCTGTAACTGTATCTGCATTAGGTGATTCAACATCATTATCTGGAGGGACTTTAGTGATGGCGCCCTTAATGGGACCAGACATGAAAACATATGCAGTAGCACAAGGTGTAATAACTGTTGATGGAATAAATGAGTCATCATCAAGTTCTCTTTATTATAAAAATCAATCTACTGTTGGGTATATTGTAGATGGGGCAATTGTAGAAGAAGAAGTTCCTGTAACCTTTTTAGATCAACATAATATTACAATTGTCTTAGATAAGCCCAATTTTTATACGGTTTCTAAAGCAACAAAAGCAATTCATGATTATGGATTCAAAGGTGCAAGAGCAGTAGATGGAAATACTATTAAAATACCATTATCTGATTTAGATACATCTGATTTAATTACGACTATTTCTGATATCGAAAACATTGAACTCACTCCTGATTCATCTTCTAAAATAGTAATTAATTCAAAAACAGGAACTATAATAATTGGTGAAAAAGTTCGATTGTTTCCTGTAGCAGTTACTCATGGCGGAATGTCTATAAGAATAAATAATCAAGAGGGCGGTATATTTTCTGCACAACAAGATCCTATTCAAATAACAGAAGAACAAAATCAAATAGTATATATTAGTCCGTCAAATACATTGTCTAGTTTGGTTAACTCTTTAAATCAAATTGGGGCATCACCTAAAGACTTAGTAAGTATTATTCAAGCATTAAAAGAATCTGGTGCACTTATAGCTGATTTAGATATTATATGATTAAATTTATTTTTGTTTTTATTTTATTAAATACAACAATTGCATTTTCTCAAATGCCACAAATGCCGTATTATCAGTTAATGGACCCTCGTAATGAGGTAGGCAATAGCAAGCAAGCAATTACTAAAATACAAGCTTTATTTATTCAAGAGTTATTTGTGAAACAATTATTTAATACTACAGAGTTAATAGAGTTTGACGAGGATCCTATTTACAGTACTAAAGAGTCTAATCAAGTAATGAATACAATGTATGCAAGAGAGATTTCACGAATGCTAGCAGAGCAAGATTTATTGAATTTAAATCAATATGTAGTGGAGTAAAATTTTGATTAATAAAAAAGATGTTAACGTATCACAAATAAACGCTAAATTGTTATATACTGAAAAAGAAATTTCAGAAGATTTTATTAATAAAAATATAAACATAGTAAAATCTATTTCATCTAAATTAATTTATTCCGGTAAAGTTCCTCCGTGTATTGAGTTTGAGGACCTAGTAAGTTGGGGCGTTGAAGGTCTTATTAAGGCCAAGGCGTCTTTTAATACAAATTTAAAAACAAAATTTCAAACCTATGCTTATTATAGAATAAAAGGCGAAATTATGGATTCTATTCGAAACGAATGGAGTTATAGAATGCCGCAAGAATTTAATGAGAAAAAAGAAGTTGTGCAAGAAAAAGTTGTTGATTTTATTGAAAAAACAACTGAAGAAAGCACGGGGTCTTCTGAAAAAGTTGCTGCTAATACGTTAAAAGCTGCATCTTTTGTTCATTATTTGTCAAACGAAATTAATAATGTTGTAGCTAGTCAAAAAGGAATGGGGAACCCAGAAGAAGAAAAAGTGGATCAGAATTATGATGAACTTTGGACTGAAATAAATGGATTAGAAGACATTGAAATTGAATTAATAAAATTATTTTATATTAATGGAATGAAACAAAAAGATATTGCAAAACATTTAGATTTATCGCAAAGTAAAGTATGTAGGATCCATTTAAAAGTTTTAAAAAAATTAAAGTTTCGACTTAAGGAAATAAAAAAAGATGAATAAGTTAATTGGTGGTTTTTTCATAGTTTTATTAGCATCTAGTCTTTGTTTTTCTCAAACAAGTGATAAGTTTTTATTTTTTGATAGTTCTACAACTCAACTAGAACAAGAAATTTATAAAACGACAAAAAAACATGCATTATATTCATTTAATATTGCAAATATTACTACACCAGGGTTTGAGCCTATATTGTATCCAGAAGATCAAGCAAAATTAGATAAAATGGTTCCTAGTGATAGTGAATATTTTAAGAAAGCACTTCTTGAACATCTTTCGGCATCTATGGCGTTTAATAAAAATGTACAGGCATCTTATTTATCGATTTATAAAAAGAAATTTGATACTTATAGGCAAATTGCAACCATGGGAAAACGGTAATGAATAAATATATCATTTTGTTTTTTGTTTTTTTATTTACATTATCTCTATCCGCTCAAGTAAAAACGTTAGATGATGCAATGGATATTAATATATCAGGAATTATTGCTCAGCGTTTTAAAATGACAATCGTAGCTGAAAATATTGCAAATTTAATGACTTTAAAAGATGAGGAAACAGGGTTGCCTTATCAAAAAAAATACGTTGAGTTAGAAGCCTCAGATATAGGGGTAAAAGTTACTGGGGTTGAACGAAGCACAGAACCCTTTAGTAGGTATTTTGATCCAGCGGCCCCTCAATCAGATGAAAATGGATATTTCTATTTACCAAATGTTAATATGCCTAATGAAATGATTACATTAAAATATACCGAAGCAATGTATGAGGCAAATGTAAATGCATTTAAATTAACAAAATCAATGTATCAATCAACAATCGAGTTACTAAAATGAATAAACGAATTAATTCTTATGATTTAAATCCTCAAAAAGTTCCTTCAAATAAACCTATTTCTGAAAATTACTCATCAAAAGTTCCTTTCCAGGATTTTTTCGATGAGGCACTTACAGGAACTCAAAAAAAAGATCCTAATGATTTGAATTATAATTTCAACTATAAAAAGCAATCTAAAATTGGCGGAGAAGAACTAATTGCCCAAGCTGCGAATGTAGATCAGGTTGATAATATATTACGTAATGTAGAGAAAGCTGAGCAGCAAGCAAAAGAAGATCAAATCGATGATTCTAATCAATTTTTAGATACCCAACGAGTAAATATAACTCCATTTCAGTTTTTTATTGATAAAGCTATAGAAGTTTTAGAAAGTGTGAGTCAATTAGACTATAGGGTTAATGATCTAACTGAAAAGTATATTAAAGGGGAAGTATCTATTGATGAGGTTAGTGTTGAAACGATAAAACTTAATCTAGCCGTATCTTTTGTTACTACTGTATTGTCCTCTGCTACTCAGGCTTTTAAAGAAATTACTCAATTGGCTATTTAACGTGACTTTTAGAAAGATTATAGTGTAAAATGATAACATATATTTTCAAATAAAGTTGAGACACAAATGGCAGAAGAAGAGTTAATAGAAGAAGATTTTGTTGAAGATGTATTAGCTTCCGAGGTGACAGAGTCACCTGCTTCTGAATCTAAATCCAAAAATCAGCTTCCAATTTTAATTGGTGGTGTTTCTTTTTTAATTATTTTAATTGTTGGTTTTTTGTTTTTTACAAATGATTCACCAAAAAAGAAGCGACATAGTTCTAATAGCTCTGTCATGATAGAGAAAGAAGAAATTAAGAAAAAGAAAAAGAAAAAGAAAAAAATTAAATATGTTAAATTGTTTTCACAATTAGACGGATCTGATACAAGTAAAATACTTAAAGAGTTAAGTATTGAAGGGATACAGTTTAGCACAATTCAAACGGGTCAGAAATTTACAGTTCAAGTAGATGAAAATCAAGTAGAGGAAGCGCGTAACCTATTAGCTATTAAATCATTGCCATCCGGATCATTAAAACAAGGATATGAACTATTAGATGATGCCCAAACACTTGGAGTTACAGAATTTGACAAGAGAATTCGTTTTTTAAGAGCATTATCAGGGAGATTAGAAAATGTTATAGGCGAACTAGATATGATTGAATCTGCCAAAGTGCAGATTGTTTTGCCAGAACAGCGATTATTTACAGTTACGCAGCCTCCAGTAACCTCATCTATTATAGTACGTGTAGATGATGGTGCTCAGCTTTCTGATCAAATTGTGTTTAGTATAATTCAGCTTGTTTCAAATTCTGTTGAAAATTTACAACCTGAAAATGTTTCTGTAATTGATACTTCTGGAACTCTTTTATCTGATGGCTTG
>CAXBWG010000034.1:0-10837 GCA_963979105.1 uncultured bacterium
TGTTCTTGTGTCTCCTCCAACAACTATAGGGCCTTTACCCATTAAGTTACCAAAACTCATGCCAACTTCTAATGCTAATTGGGGTGTTAAACTTTCGCCAACAACTCCTCTAATACCGGACGGTGAAATCATTAAATTTTTCATTTTTCCTCCAAAAAACAATAACTTTTATATAAGTGTATTAAGTTAGCTTTGCTTTTGTCAAAATAATAATTTAATATTTTATTTGAAATTGTAACTTAAATTGGCAATAATATAGAATTCATATGCTTAAAAAATATTTTTTAATTTTATATTCATGTTATGCATGGGGATTAACTGGTTTAGTTTTTATATTTCATTATTTAATCTCAAACTTAATTTGTATGTTTCCGATAAAGAATCAATATTTAGTTTTTTATAAAATCGCGATCCCTTTTTTAAGAGTTGCTTTTTTTCTTGGAGGTATTAGAGTTAGCGTTAGGGGATTTGAAAATTTTCCACAAGATAAAAATGTAATAGTAGTAAGTAATCATCAGAGTTTATTTGATATTGTTTTAATATTGGCCTACATGCCCAAACATGTATGCTTTTTTGCTAAAAAAGAACTTAAAAATGTTCCAATTTTAAATAGAGGAATTGAAAAAATGGGGCATGAGTATGTCGATAGACAACAAACATCAAAAGCTTTGCAACAGTTACAAATAATGGCTGGAAAATTAAAAAATAATTTTAATGTGCTTTTATTTGCAGAAGGAACACGATCAGAAACCGGTGAAATATTACCGTTTAAACGAGGAGCGTTTTATTTAGCTGCTAATACAAAAAAAGATATAGTTCCTTGTTATTTACATGGAACAAACTCTATATTAAGAAAAAGTTCTAAACTTTTTTATCCGGGAAAAGTATCTATTTCATTGGGAAAGGTAATAAAAATTTCAGATCAAGAGCATCAAGATGATGAAAAAAAATTATCAAAAATTTTACAAAAGAAAGGGTATGATGCTGTAATAGAGTTGAAGAATAAACTAGATTTAAACTGAAATAATTTTATTAATATGGTTTAAAATATAGGGTGTAATACTTTGTACATCTAATGAACACTGATTTCTTAAAGATGGAATACTACCATGATCAAAAAATCTATCAGCAATAGCTAATTGAGACCATTGTAGAGAATTTTTATCTAAATGATTAAATTCTTTTTGGATATAAGAAAAAGCGCCTCCAATAGCACTTCCTTCTTCAATAACTAATATATGATTTGAGTTTTTGATAAAAGGTTCCAAAGTTTGGATATCTAGTGGTTTTACAGACTTAAGATTTATTACTGCAATTTTTATTCCTTTTTTATTAAGCTCTACAGCGGCATCGTAGGCTTCCCAAGACATAGATCCAAAAGCTAAAATACAAATATCATTGGAAGAAGATTTAGATGTCTGAAACATAACTTCAGATTTTTCTGGAGAAAATGTATCGATAGCTAGATCGTCACGCGTGATAATTTTTCCTTTTGGATATCGAATTGAGATTGGTTTATTTTGATTAACAGACCACTCTATCATAGCTTTCATTTCATTCGCGTCTTTAGGCGCTAAAATTGTTATTTCGGGAATAGGTAACATGTAGGCTATATCAAATATTCCATGATGTGTCGCACCATCTTCACCTGCAAAACCAGCTCTGTCTAAACAAAATACAACTGGAAGTTTTTGTATACAAACATCGTGTATAAGTTGATCATAACCACGCTGTAAAAATGTAGAGTAAATTGCAAGTACGGGTTTTACACCACCACGAGCTAAGCCAGCAGCAAAAGTTACAGCATGTTCTTCTGCAATACCAACATCGTATAATTTTTCTGGGTAGGTTTGTGCAAATTCTGTTAGACCACTTCCGCCTATCATTGCTGGAGTAATAACAACGACATCATCTGTTTTAGAGCAAATATCGATCATTACTTTTCCAAAAAATTCAGAGTTAGTTAGCGGTTTTTTTATACTTGGAGAGCTATTTGGGTTTTTAGGAGAAACTCCATGATATTTTATAGGGTCTTGTTCAGCTGGAACATGACCTTTTCCTTTTTGTGTGACTGCATGAATTAAAATAGGACCATTGTATGTTTTTGCGTATTTTAAAGCTGCCATCATCATTGGAATATTATGTCCATCAATAGGGCCTAAATATTGAAATCCAAATTCTTCAAATATAACGCCTGCTTTTTGATCAATAATAATATCACGAACCCGATCTAGCCCTTTTTCAATTTTGCGTTTTAAAGATCCACTTTGAGGAATAGTCCCAAGAATCTGATCAAATAATTTACGAGCCTGATCATAAATAGGCGATGTGCGAATTTTTGTCATATAAGTAGACATGTTTCCAACAGGGTTAGAGATAGACATGTTATTGTCATTTAAAATACAAATGAAATTAGATTTTAAACGTTCAAAATTATTTAATGCCTCAAATGCCATTCCTCCGGAAAGGGAAGAATCTCCAATAATAGAGATAACACTATGTGTTTCATTTAAAATATCTCGTGCATGTGCTAGGCCCAAACCTGCAGATAGTGCAGTAGATGCATGACCCGCTCCGAATGCATCATGCTCACTTTCAAAAATATTAGCAAAACCAGATAATCCGTTTTCTTGTCTAATTGTTAACATTTTATTTAATCTGCCAGTAAGCATTTTGTGAATATAGGTTTGATGAGATGTGTCCCAAACAAATTTATCTGTGGGGCTTGAAAATAAAGTGTGTAGAACTACAGATAATTCAACAACGCCTAAATTAGAGGCTAAATGACCACCGCAAAAGTCGCCTATTTCAATGAGACGACCACGAATTTCTTCTGAAAGACTAATAAGTTCATCGTCACTTAGGTCTTTTAGTGCCTCAGGAAATGATAACGAATCTAATAATTTTGTAGCCTTTAACTCTGACATGTTTAATTTTTAATACCCATTTTTTTATTAACTATTTAGTCTAGCATATCTTTAGTAATAAATACTATCAGTTAATAAGATCGAGAAAAAATAAATTGTACAATGTCTTTTAGATTATCAATGTTATAACCAAAGCTTTTATGTAAGCTTGATAAAAGTTCGAATGAAAGTTCTGTTTTTTCTTGTGCAATTTCTTTAGACTTTTGTAAACCAAAAAGACTTGGATAGGTTAGTTTATTTAATTGATCGTCTTTACCTGGGGTTTTTCCAAGCGATTCTTTATCGCCTTCAACATCTAAAATATCATCAATTATTTGAAATAATAATCCGACAGTAGTAGAAAAATCTGTAAGTTTAGAAATTGCAGCTGAATCAACTTGATGCAAGATTGCAGGGCATAAAATACATAAATCGATTAAGGCGCCCGTTTTTTTTGAATGTAAGTGATTTAATATCGTTGCACTTGGTTTTATCTTATGTGATTGAATATCGATAACCTGACCACCAACAACGCCATTAAAACCAGTAAGTTTGCATACCTTATTTAACACAGTTAATAGCGCATCTGCAGGAAAGGTGTTTAATTTTGACGAAATAATTTCAAAGGCAAGTGTGTTTAGTGTATCTCCTGCTAAAATAGCAATATCTTCACCAAATTTTACATGGCAGGTTGGTTTTCCTCGTCGAAAGTCATCATCATCCATGGCTGGTAAATCATCATGAATAAGGCCATAAGTATGAATGCATTCAAGCGCAGAAGCCAATGGAAGAATTTCTTTATAGTTTTCTGAAAACAAATTATTAGATGCAATTGTAAGCAATGGACGTATTCGTTTTCCTCCATTTAATAAACTATGTTTTATCGCATTTGCTAAAATATTAATTTCGGCAACATCCGCTGTTGGTATTGAGTTTTCTAAATCGGTTTCAATTATAGGTGAGTAAAAAGCTTGAAAGTGTTTAAATGTCATAATATCAGGTGATATAGATTTATTTTTCAAGGAGTTCATTAGCTTGTTTTTGTAATACAGTAAATTTATCTTTTTGCTTATTAAGCAGATCAACAATGTCTTTTGTGTGTCCAATCGTTTTTTGGTATGCACTAAGGGTATCTTCTAAAGAAGTCTCCACTGAATCAACTTTCTCTACAGTTGATTCTACTTTTTCAATTAAATTTTGTAACGTTTTTTTTGTTGGCATATGCTATTTTTTTTACTGTACTGGATATAGTTCCATCAATCAACTCTGTAATTAGGGTATCTCCTTTTGTTATAGAGGAAATTGACTTAATAGGTTGATTATTATGAGTTGAAATACTATACCCTTTTTTTAATTTTTCTAAAGGGTTTATTTGATCGATAAGTTTTGTTAGATAATTAATTTTTTCTGTAACTAAGTTAAATTTAAATTCGCAGCGCCTATTAAGTTTATCTAGTGATTGAGCTAAAAACGAATTGTATTGTAAAAAAGACGTTTCTAATTGAGAGTTGAAAAAAGAAAAAGTCGAAGAAAGATGAGTTTTCAGATCATTAAATGGATTTGCTAATACATGGGCAGTTGCAGTTGGTGTGGCACACGTTACATCTGCTGCTAAATCAGCTAGACTAGAATCAATTTGATGACCAATACCTGTAATAATTGGAATTTCTGAATTTGCAATATTTCGAACGAGTGTTTCGTTATTAAATATTCCTAGTTCTTGACTAGATCCACCACCACGAATAATAACTAGTACATCTTGATTTTGAGTATGGGCTAAATCAATATTTTCAATAATAGATAACGCAGCATAATCGCCTTGCATGGTTGAGGGTAAAATATTTACTTCAGAGTAAAAATTAGATTGTCTAAAATAACTGACAAAATCCCACATCGCAGCAGAATCTAGCGATGTAATAACGCCAATTTTTTCTGGATATTGTGGTAAGGGTTGTTTTTTTTCTGGAGCAAAAAGGCCTTCTTTTTCTAATTGTGCTTTAAGCTCATCGAGTTTTTTGGATTGTTTTCCAATACCGCCTAAACCCATATACGATATCTGAAATAGTAAAGATCCTTTTTTTGCTAAATATTTAATTTTTCCTCTAGCAAAAACGTGCTGGTTATTTTCTGGATTAAATTTTAAATAATTTAAAACAGATCCATAAAGAACACAATTAACGGCTGCAGATTTATCTGAAAGATAAAAGTAATACTGATTTCCTTTAGAATAAAATTTAAGTTGCGAAATTTCACCCGTAATCCAAATATCATGTTCGTTAAATTGTTCAATATGTTCTTTTAAAAGAGTATTAAAATCAGCAATAGGCAGGCATATTGGATCCATAAGTTTTTATAGTATAAGCGATTAGGCAAGGAGTTAAAACAAGAAATTCATTTGCATGGTTTAGCTAATTAAACAGACATGTTCATTTAAAACAAAGAAAAAGATAAGCCAGGAAACGTTTGCTCTGATTAAGTGCTTAGTCGTGATAGAGAAAAACGAACAGACAAGAGACTGTTATTATATGATCTTAGAGAAACTGGTGAAATTGAACAGACTTACTTAAGAGTTAATTATGTTTATTCAGAAACAAGATAGTGAGTCTGTTGATGAAAATTTTGAGCACGTTGAGTTAGTTATAGCCAAACACCGAACTGGACCTAGCAGATTTGTAAATTTAGGGTTTCACAAGAAACGTCTCTTCTTTTGTTGCGATAGAAAAAGGGGAAGGGAGTTTTTGAAAAGTTATAAATTCAATAACCATTCCGAAAGCTTTTCTAGTCGACAACCATTTTTGAAGGTTGAGTTGCGTGATGCATTTTTTACAAGTTGAATGCCTTTTACATCAGCAAATAGAGGTAAAAAATGATTGAAAGATGAACTTAAATTCATATCAGATTCTTTGACCTCAATTAAATGTTGAGGGTTATTATCAATAACAGTTAAAAAATCTATTTCTTTTCCATCTTTAGTTCTTAAAAAATGTAATGAAGCATCTACGCCCAATGTATCTTCTTTATAATGGCAGTCTTTTAATAACGCATGCGCAACTATATTTTCTAATTTTTGGCTTTCACCTATAACTTGCCCAATATCATAAAAATAATACTTTGAATCTTTTAAAAGAGAGCGTGCTACATTTTTTGAGTAGGGTGTAACTCTAAAAATAATATATAAGTTTTCTAGCAATTGAATCCATCGCTTAATAGTATTTGGATCTTTTTCTATGTCTCTGGCAATATTGCTATAAGATATTGTGCTTCCAACACGGCGTCTTAAAATTTCAATCAGGAGCTCTAGTTTTGGAATATCATGAATCACAGTTAAATCTATTAAATCTTGTCTCAAAATAATATCCAAATGGGTTTTTTTCCACCGTCGATAGAAAGACTCTTTACCAGAAATAAATGGTTCAGGAAAATTGCTTATTTTTATCATGGTTTCTAGAAGCTGATCGGGGGAGGTTTGGAACTGAGCATGTACCTCTTTTAGATCAAAAGGGTGCATACGAAATTTAAAAAATCTACCAGCTAGTGAATCTCCGACTTTTCGAAAAACATCTAGTTTTGAACTTCCGGTTACAAAGATTCCTGGCGGGATACCATCAACATCATAAATTCCTTTTAAAAATAATTTCCAATTATCCATTTTGTGGAGCTCGTCAAAGACGATGATTTCTTTTTTTCGGTCCCATTCATGATTGAGAATACGAATCTTGTGATCGTTGTAATCATAATTCAGGTACTCAATATTATCACTCAATTGATTAGAAAAAGTTGTTTTTCCAGATTGGCGAGGGCCAGTTAATAATATAATCTTTTTGGTTAAATCTTGTTTTATATCGTTAAAAAGATATCTATTTATCATATGTCTATTATGTCATGGATTCCGAAATAGTCAAGACTATTCCGTAGTATGTGCCGATTTGGACAAGTCCAGATATAGACAGGGTTTTATTTTTAAGTGATGAAAAAGTTAATTAGCAATTTCTTTTTAGAAAAAACGTTTCTTCTTTTGTTGCGATAGAAAAAGGGGAAGGGTTAGGGTTTAGATAAATGATTTTTTTTAAGATTTATTAAAGATACCCCTTAAAGAATTTGTTTAAAAAGCGAAAATAAATTTAAATAATAAATTAAACAAAATACTGAGCGTATATCCAATCTTGAGTTTTACATCAATCATCTAATTTCCCTTTGCTTCATCTAGAAGGAGATTAGCTCCTTCTGTTGTAATTAATCCCATTAAAAAAATAAAAGTTTAATAGTATGGTAAATAGCCAGAACTAAAGCGCCTACTCCTCCATATAGTAGCCTATTAAGATAGCTTAATCTCATTTTATCATTGTAAGTAAAGTTAGATTCTTTCTTTTTCTTAAGGTACTTTTTTCGTTCTGGAATAGCGGAAATAGTAAACAAGGTACCGATTGCATAAACAATTATTAATTTTATTATTTTTTGATCAATCATCTAATTTTTCCTCTACTTTATCTAGTATTAAATTAGTTCCTTCCGTTGCAAAGTCCATTGTCGTATCCAATTCATTTTCATTTTTCTTTAATATACTTAGCAAATTTGATGCTATATCACTAATTTTATTTTCTCTTGAAAATCTTATCCAACTTGATGATATATCACCAAATACATCTGTTTTCATGCCTTTCGGACCAAAATAAAAAACAGAATCAACTGTCAATCTTTTAATCGACCTTTCGTCATTTAGATATTCCTTAATATTATTAAACAAACTCCCCCAAGCCGATACATCTCCTGCAACAACCGCCCGATCTCCCCATTTCGTTAAATCCCTAGCTTTTCTTCCATATTCTGCATTCGACATTGTTGCTGACACCTTGTACCCAATTCCAGGAATCACACGAGTTAATGCAAATGAATCTAGTGCTAAAAAACCTAACGACTTAATCTTGTCACGAGTTGTTGCATTAGGATCATTAAGCGTTTTTTTGGCATCCAGGTAATTTAATGTTACCACAATAGCATCTAATGAATCCCAGGTCTGAACGCTCCCTCTTAACGACCCCATTCCTAACATTCTTGTTAACGGAACTCCTAATGTCGTAGCCGCTCTTAGTGCAATAGATAGAAGGAGGGCTTTGTGTACCCCTTTTGCAAGTTCGCTTCCAAATTTATACGCTGCGGAATGTTTATCCAAATGATAAACCTCATCTTCCCACAAGACATTTCTTAGTGCCTCTGGTAATCCAAATGTTGCTGTATCGCTAAATCCTGCTATAAAATCCGAGGCTGATTGAGGTGTTAGCTCAATGGGTTCTGCTTGCTCTTTTTCGAGTACTGATTCTGCAAGTTTACGAAACCCATACGAATTTTGATTTAAGGGAAGCCTAGCGGCCGTATATACGGAATCTTTATCTTTTGTGAATAAACTGCCTTGTGATTGCGGTTTTTGCTTCTCTGGGTGTTGGCTTAAATACGTCTGTCCATTGTTGTAGGCATTAATCGCTCGTTCTAATATGTCCTCTGCAGAGACATGATTAGAAGAGTTTTTAGAACCAGAGACCTTTTTAGGAAGAATATTAGAATATAAACGTTTTTCTTTTTTTAATTCAACTGACATAATAATTACTCCTGTTTTTCATGTTAAACATATTAAAAAAACCTTTTTTAACTATGTATATTCATAAAAAAGGAACATTAGATCTTATTTACCTTACCTTAGCTTAAATACCTATTTATTTCAATTTTCTTGTTTTTAGGATCTTAAAAATTAGGGACAAAACTAGCGGTAAAACTCTTTTAGAGACTGTGTGAGGCTATTTTTAAAAAATCAAAAACCGTTGTTTTTGACTTGGAAGTTATAAATTGTGAACTTCGAGTCTATCCAAGACGGGACAGAGGAAAGCTCCCAATGTGTTTAATAGGCATGGCGTATCGATGTCATAGTCTGTTTTAAATAGCGATATTGCAATTAAAATTAATAAGTAAATAATAAGAATTTTTTCTGGACTAAAAAATCAAAATTAGTTTTAAGGGTGAGGAAGAGTAGATTGATTTTTTGAGAAAAAATTTAGAAAAGCATTTTTACATCAAAAAAAACAATCAAGAAATAGTTTCGATGATCTAGTATTTATTTTGGTGTTCTTTTTTATCAAGGTGAACATGTGAATTAACAGAGTTAAAATTATGATAGTTTGAAAGAGGGTAATATAGATGAGGATTGCTAATATATTGATAAGTGGCGTAATGTAGGGTGGTATTTGGTATTTATTATTTAAAGTTAGTTTTAGGAACTAATTTAATTATGATCAAACATAATATAAATCATAAATAAACTAAATATATAAAAAATTATATGTATATTTATTGAGAATAAATATCTTCGGTACTATTGTAATAGGTAATTATGGATATTGAAAAAGAAAAACATATTTCTACAATAGTGGTTATAGGGGCAGGTGCAGCAGGGTTTTTTTCTGCAATTCATAACAAGCAAAATAATCCAAAAAGTCGTGTCATTATTTTAGAAAAAAGTGCTCATGTATTATCGAAAGTAAAAATTTCTGGTGGGGGACGCTGCAATGTAACGCACGCTTGTTTTGATCCTAAACAGTTATGTAATTATTATCCTCGTGGTGCAAAAGCCCTACGAAGTGTGTTTTATAGGTTTCAACCAGAAGATACAATGACATGGTTTGAAGATCGTGGAGTTAAATTAAAAATTGAATCAGATAATAGAGTGTTTCCTGTATCTAATAACTCTCAATCCATTATTGATTGTTTAGAAAAAACAGCATTTAAATTAGAAATTGAAGTTTACACACAGGTTAAAATTAAGTCTATAAAAAAAGAAAATAAGCTATTTTATATAGAAAATGATAAAAAAAATAATATTCAGTGTCATAAATTAATCCTTGCGACAGGCTCGAGTAAATTTGGTTATGAGCTTGCAAAAAAACTTGGGCATAACATTAAAGGTCCGGTGCCATCGTTATTTACGTTTAAAGTAGCTGATTCTAATTTACATAAGCTAAGTGGATTAAGTGTTTTAAATGGGGGTGTAACATTAGCTGGACAAAAAAAACTATCGCATCAAGGCCCACTACTAATTACACATTGGGGATTAAGTGGACCTGCAATTATTAAATGTTCTGCTTGGCATGCAGAAGAGTTATTTGATAAAAAGTATCAGGTTGGGTGTAGCATAAATTGGATTCCTCATTTAAATAATCAACAAGTATTAGATCAACTACACATGTTTAAAACAAAACATGCTAAAAAGAAAATTGGAACGATATCGTTACTTGAAACACTTCCAACTAGATTATGGGGGTATTTATTAGCTAAAATAAAAGTTGATGTAAATAGGTCTTGGAATTGCCTATCTGCTAAAGAATTAAATAAAATCGCAATAGAGCTTCAATCTAGTAAATTTAACATAATTGGAAAAGGAATATTTAAAGAAGAGTTTGTTACCTGTGGGGGAGTAGATTTGGATGAAATAAATTTTAAAACTATGGAGTCTAAAAAATGTAGGGGGCTACACATAGTAGGCGAATTACTTGATATTGATGGAATTACTGGGGGATTTAATTTTCAAAATGCATGGTCTACAGGGTTTGTTTCGGGGAGTAAATAGTAGTTAAACTAAACGGTTACATTTACCACTCTATTCGATATAATTATGTTAATTATGAAAAGTTCTGAAATTAGACAAGCGTTTATTGAGTTTTTTGAAGAAAAAAATCATCAGTTTGTTCCTGGTGTTCCTATTGTTCCAGAAAATGACCCAACATTATTATTTATAAATGCAGGAATGAACCAATTTAAAGATGTGTTTTTAGAAACGGGTTCGAGAGATTATGCTAGAGCTGTAAATTCTCAAGTTTGTGTACGTGTATCTGGAAAACATAACGATTTAGAAGATGTTGGCAAAGATTCAACTCATTTAACATCGT
>CAXBWG010000035.1:0-10831 GCA_963979105.1 uncultured bacterium
TTCTTCTTGAGCAAGCATAATCGCCTGAATTGCTTTTTCTGTAAATCTTGAAAACATAACTGTTACTATATACTAATTCAAATTATCCTATAATTGCAAGTTTGAAACATAAATAAACATTTTACGCGTCCTTTCTTCTGTTTATTAATAAAAATTTTTTTTTAAATTTTAGAAATTAGAGCTCTTACCCCTTTTATAGTAAAATGGCGTTAGTTATGCATATAAATACATTTGATTTTGATCTTCCTCAAGAGCTTATTGCCCAATCGGCTATAAAAACTCGTGATGAAAGCAACCTTATGGTCGTGTCTTCAAGCACAGAGTCTATTACACATACTCAATTTAAATCTATTGGGGACTTTCTTGATTCTAATTGTGTATTAGTGCTAAACAACAGTAAGGTGTTTAACGCTCGTTTAATTGGGGAAAAATATACTAGCGCTCAAATTGAAATATTTTTAACAGAACAGCTTACCGAAACATCTTGGAAATGTTTAATTAAGCCGTTAAAACGTGTTTCTGCAGGAGACATTATACTTTTTTCTAATAAATTGAGAGGTAAAATTATTACAAAAGACACGTTTTCTACTATATCGTTTGAATTTTCGGGTAATTTTTTTGATATAATTGATGAAATAGGCCTTCCCCCACTTCCTCCCTACATTAAAGCAGACGACCCAAAAACATTCCAAGAATCGTATCAAACAACATATGCAAAACACCCAGGGTCTATTGCAGCCCCAACGGCCGGTCTTCATTTTACAACACCTCTCATAAACAGTCTAAAAGCGGCTTCTATCCCAATTGAAATGATTACCTTGCATGTGGGGTATGGTACTTTTCAACCTATTCGTGTCGAAAAAATTACCGATCATGAAATTCATAAAGAACGTTATTATATAGACCCCCAAACTGCATCTCGCTTAACTAAATATAAAAAAGAAGGTAAAAAAATTGTATCTGTTGGCACAACAACAACCCGTACTCTGGAAACCGCTTTTCAGCCAGATAACACCCTGCTATCTGGATCTCATTCTTCCGATTTATTTATTTATCCTGGATATAAATTTAAATTTGTCGATGCAATGATAACGAATTTTCATTTACCGAAATCCTCACTGTTTATGCTTGTTTGTGCATTTGGGGGGATCGATCTTTTACAACAGGCTTATGCGCAAGCCATTAAAAACAAATATCGATTTTATAGTTTAGGCGATGCGATGCTTCTTATATGAAATATAAACTTCTAATTCTTTGGTTACTTTGTAGCGGATGTTGTTTAATTGCCAATGCTAACGTCAATTATTTTAAAATAACAACTTCAAATGCATTTATGTATGCAAACCCAATGAAAAACTCAACCATTGTATATTCCACATCATCTGGAAATACATTTTTAATTTTAGAAGAAAAAAATAATTTTATTCGAATAGCTGCAAAACAAAATATTTCTGCATGGGTGTCTGGCTCTTCTGGAAAAAAAATATATTTAAAAATAGCTCCTGCTAAAGCTGCGGTTAACTCCTACGTCAAACAAAAACCTGTTTATAAATATTCTTTTTCAGGTCAAGAAGATTTTCGATTTCCACGGCGTGAAACTAACCAGTTTTTTGATATAAATGTAGATGGATTTTATGAAATTAAAGCCAGTGGTCGTAGTGTTAACCCTAATGATATGAGCTCTCCCATATGGCAAGCCATTGTTAATGACTCTGTTTATCAAAAAATTCCTAGAAATGTTTTGATGGGCCCAATTCAGCTCGACTATAGAAGTCAAATCAACTTAGAGGGTAAGCTTTCAAATGATTTACATGTTTATTTAGATATAGAACAAGAAACTAATATGCCTCATAAAATGGATGTTGAAGTTAAGTATAAAGACCATTTTCTAGACTTTTTTGACTATGAAGCCTCTTATAATCAAGGGTCCTTTTTTAAAGTGAACAAATCGGTTCGTGGTGCCCAATATCAATACTCTAAAGATAAAGATTTTTTTCAATTATCTACAGGTAAAGAGCGCTCAAAAGCACAAGCTGTAGAAGGGTTTGGTACTGGCCGAGCGCTTATAAAGCTTGCGCATAAATATATCTACCCAAACTCTATTTATATCTACAAAAATAATAAAAAACAATCTGAAAATAACGATTACATTGTAAATTATTATTCTGGAGAAGTTACCTTTTCTGCCCCCTTACAAACAACAGATTATTATAAAATTATTTATGAGTTTTCAAACCCTATTGCCGATTTTCTGCCTGTTCTTTCTCGGCGAAACTTCATCGCCTCTCAATATACAAAAAAACCTCAAACAATCCAAAAAACAGAATTATCCACTCATCAAAAATCAGAAGATTTTATAATTTCTAAAAGCTTGTTTACTCCAGTTTTCCCAACATTTAATTATTCCTTTGTAGAGAGCTATCCTAGTTTTAACTTAACTTTATTTTCTTCATTAAATTCGTTATTAGTTTCGCATAATATTTTAACTACTGACTATTATATAAGTAAAAATTTTCGTTCAACACATAATATTCGCTCTCTTTTAGATGACGCCGGGTTTTCGCCATTAAGTTCCTCTATAAAGTCGTCTTTAATAAATTTATATAACAAGACACAACAACAACAACGCACATTTGATTTAAGTTTTTCCACTACTCAGGTATTTCCTGATGCATTTATTTTAATAGACAATATAAGCCTGCAAGATTCTGTTGATTTGTTTTATGCCCTAATTAATAAAAAAGTCTTAAATTCTCAAGGATATATTGCACAAAATATTTTTTCTTTCGCCTCTATTTTTGAGCCGTCTTCTTCTTTTTTTCTATCTGATTCTGATATTTTATTATTTCTAAAAACTAAAATTCTAGAAAAATCTCCATCCTCTCGCCCCTCTTATATTTTAAAGAATTCACCAATATTATTAGGCTCTGAAAAAGTTTACATTAATAATACGTTTGTTGAGAGAAACAAAGACTATATTCTTGATAACAGCTTAGGAATTATTAATTTTTTAATTCCCATAACTGCATCAGAGAATATATCTATGACCTATTCTTACTTTGAAAAAAAGTCATTTTCTGAAGAATTATTAGGAAAAAACAGTATTGGGCCTTATTTGCTATCACATTCACATCTTATTAAACAGTCCCTACGTATTTTACTAAACAACCGCTCCTTACAAGAGATAAGAGATTACATTGTAAACTATGAAAAAGGTGAAGTCTTTTTTAATTTTGAAATCTCATACCCTGATATTCTATCGTTTAACTATGATTACATGGTAAAAAACACAAAAGAAACAATATCACAATCTCACCCCTTTGAAATTAGTACTACGTTTATACAAGAATATGTTAGTCCAGACGATGAAAGCGCTGTTATACAAGTTGCCTCAGAAAATGTAGTTGTTAGCAATAACACGGTGATTTTATCGAATTCTCCCTTAATAAATACAGCCAATATTTCTATAAGCATGTCTGGTACTACACTGGCAAATTCTACTTTTGAAGTAAGTAACTATTATCGATCTGAAATAGCCTTTACAGGTATTAATATCGCCGACAATACCTCTATACAGGTAAGTTACGACTATCAAAAAAGTCACCGAACAAAATTTATTTTTTTAGCAGACGGAAGAAATACAGCTTATAATGTTGATGGAACTGAGTTTATTTTTAGAGATATTCCAATAAAATACAACAGTGTTGTTAGTGTAACAAAGTTTGATGGTGTTAATGAAATAAAACTTGAAGAAGAAACTGATTATGATATTACCTACAGTGACTATGGCGATTTTATTTCAATTGTATTTTATACAACAAATGAGAATGGTAATTCTGCAAAACTAGATATCTATCCACAGCCAGGAGAGCGAATAACTATTCTATATGATTTTTCTCCTAGTTCTATTGCTATAGAGGAAACGGTGTATCATCAAATGATAGGAACGTCTATTAAAACAACCTTCGGTAATAATTGGGAGCTTGATTCTGAAATTGTTGTTGCTAAAAATAATTATGGTGGAAAAGTGTTTGAAGGAGAGCTTCAAAACCTTTCAGGCACTGGGATTTTAAATGATTTTTATTACATAGGCCAGCAAAATATAGTTGAAAATTCCGAACAAATATTTCTAAACGGTATTTCACAAACAAAAGATAAAGACTATGTAGTTATTTATAAAAACGGCACGTTTCGTTTTCGTGAACTTACTGTAATGCCTGAAGACAAAATTGATGCTTATTTTAAATATGAAGATTCTTCTGGAACGGTTAGCGCTGGCACTGATGAGTCTTCTTATGCAACTCGTTTTAAAACATCTTACCAGGTCCCTTCGTTTAATTTTGATGCATCTTTTAAGTATATTGATAAAGAATTTGAGCCTATTGGCAATATAAGCGAACCTAATGGCAGTACAATTTTAGATTCGTCTATAAACTGGAAGAGCTCTAATACACTCTCTCTTGCAAGTGACTTTTCTCATTATAAAACGTTTGTAAAAACTAACTCTGATAATAAAGATATTTATTTAAAATCAAATATTATTAATACTAGTTTAAAAAGCCGATTGTTTAATTATATAAATAGCTCCCATGTAATAAGGTATCAAAATAACCTTCAAGATCCAGATACTATTATTAATAATCAAGTTACAAGAGACCAGGACTCCTATTTATATTCTTATTCTGGAAATTTTATATTTGGCCCTAAACATTTTAACTCAGATGTAGGCTATAAATTTTCTAAACAAGAATTTGATTATAAAGATAATTTATCTCCTAAAGATACCACTACCAAGTCTAGTCATTTTAAATCTGCCTTGTCGCTGCAAGATGTCTTTTTGCTAGGAACTGTAAACTTCTCCCCTAATTATTACTATTCATATTCTGAAACTAACGAAAGTGTTGCGCCCACTTTTAATAATACTGAACATTATAATTTAAATTTAATATCTACTATAAAACCCTTAAACTCTTTATTAATTACACCAAAAGCAACGTTTTCTAAAACATCACGTCAAACCTCTAGTATCACCTCTGCAAATACTAACGAAGCTAAATCTTATTCTGTCTCAAGTTCTTTTTCTCCTTACTCTTGGGTTTCTACATCTGCTTCTTTTTCACATAATGAAACAGAATCTCCTTTATTAGGTCAACAAAGTAATCTCGATCAAATTCGTTCAGCGTCTATTCCTAGACTAGCTCCGTATGCTGGTGTTAGAAAATTAGGGTTTTCAAAAGATCATTATTTTTCAAAAATGTTCTACCCTACAAATGTTGGATTCTATTACTCAGATTCTACAAAAAAAACAAACAATCATAATAATATTCATACAAATGATTCCAATAGGGTTAATATTAATTCTATTATTTTTCTTCAAGGTTTATCTCTTGAGGGGCTATCTTATTCTGAGTCTAACTCTGATAAAAACACCCTTGTAAACTCTTATAGCGTTAGTGAAAATGAAACAATATCTAACACTAAAGACTACGCTGCAAGCCTATCGTTTCGCCCTTCTATTCCTGTATTAAACTACTTTAAATTCTCCTCTTCTTTAAGGGATTCTATTTCTGACTCTACCACAACTTCAAAAGCATATTCAGTAACTGGAAACCAAACTGTTAATTCTGTTTCTGAAGACCAATATGACTATAATATTAATTTTAATTCTCCCCAATTTTATATAAAAAATCCGTTTTTTAAACGAAAACGAATTCGGTTGGGAAGAGGGTCTATAAATTATTCATTTGATAACCTTAGCAAACGTAACTCTCAAAATATCTATGATATTTTATACAATGCTTCTTCTTTAAATTTTTCCCAAGTCTCCACTAGTAACGAAACCGTTGATAATCAAGATAAAATATCCGAAAAAGCAAGCTTAACTATATCTCCGTTAAATATTATTTCTATTTCAAGTAGCTGGAGCTCTGAAGAAAATTACCTCAATCGTAATAAATTTGTAGATCCTAGTTCTGTTTTTCAAAATAAAGAAAACATAGCAGGCTCTACCTCTTTTTCTCCCTTATCATTTTTATCATTTTCTGTATCTGCTGAAAAAACATCTTATACTCAATGGAAATTACCCAGTATTAATATTTCCTCTGATGAATTACAATCCACCTCAAATTCTCAGTTAAGTAAAATAAATAATATATCTGAAATCTATTCGGTTACTTCTACTTTTTCACCCTTTAGATTCTTATCTTTAAATGGAGATATAAAGAAAAAATTAATTACTGAAAAAAACACCCCATCTCTTTCTAGTGAAATAAATAATGAGTTTAACGTGCTGTCTGCCACTGCTGGCGCTTCTTTTTATCCACTTCGTGATATGAGTGTTAGTTATGCATATACACTAGAGAACACAGATGGGTCTGAAAGTATAACTAATAGTTTAACGTTTAATTATACTCCGGCTAAGTCTAGTAATAAAAAAATAAACATCAACTTTAAATATGACAAAACAAAAGGTACTGGTCTTAACACCCTTAATCAAACAACTACCTCTCAAGGTACTGGTGAAATTATTGCATCCGAAGTTGTATTGAGGGAAAATGAAATTTACTATGGCTCTATTAATGTCTCTTATATCTATCCAATCAATAAAGTTATTGTTCAAAACTTTACTTTAGATATTGAAGGGTATGTTAAATCTATAAAAGATAAAATTAATGATTCTAATAACTATACAATCAATGGCGTTATAGCCAAAGGTGTGCTTACTTTTTAATTACACTTTTTAACTGATATAACAACGCCCGATGTTTTTCCTTTTGCTGAAAACAACGGAGTAAAACTGCAATTTGCTCGTATCATTTCTTTTTGTTGAATATATTCAACAAATATTTCATGATAAATTATTGGCATATTTGTTCGCTTAAATCGTTCAATATCTAACGATTTAAACGGCCTTTTATCTTCATCGAAAAAGCTCATAATCATATCTAGGTGCTTACTTTTTTTTGAAAATATATTTTGTGCAACGGTATTCATAAATGTAATTTCTTTTTCAAAATCAACCACAACAATAACATCTGTAATTGTGTTTAAAATAGAAGTAATCCATAGATTTTTTTCTTGCAGCTTCATTTCTACTGAATGGTGGTGAATTGCTATATGAGCCGCAACTATTAATTCTTTTTCATCGAATGGTTTTAAAATATAGCCATAAGGTCCGGTTTTTTGTAATCTGTTTATTATCTCTTCCTCATCATATGCTGTGATAAAAATAGCAGGAATATTATAAGTTAAATTTAGTTCTTCAATAATTTCTATGCCATCTTTTTCACCAGGAAGCATTATATCGACAAGAATTAAATCAAATGTTTCCTTTTGTATTACTTGCTTTACTTTCTCATAATCAGCTGCACTTGATGAACTAAACCCATTTCTGTTGAGTTTTTTTTCAATATCATAGGCAATGAGTTTTTCATCTTCTATAATTAAAATATGTTGTTTTATTTTATTTTTCATTTTTACACTAAACTTAAAAACCAATATAAATTATAATACAATTCAAAAAATTTCCATGATTAAATACATTGTTTTACTTTTATTTTTATTTTTCTCCTCATCTATCATTGCTGAGCATACAATAATTTTTCAAAACAATTCTACTAAAGCCAATATTTTAACAATAAGTAAAAAAAATACAGTTTTTATTTCCTCTTTTGACTTAAAAACCCCATTAAGCTTATCCATTACTAAAAGCTACAAGCACAATGGTTATTATTTTAGATTTTCATCAAAATCTCTTCTTATAACGCCCGGCTCCAAAGAGGTTTGGCTTAATAATACGAGACACTATCTTTCTGAACGTCCATTTATAAAAAACTCTCGCCTCTTTGTTCCCTTTGATGATTTTTTATTTCTTCTAGGTTTATCTCGTACCATTTCTGAAACGACATCGTCTATAATTAAATTAAATTCACATCCCCTTTTAACACCTGTATCTCCTTATGTATCGTTTGAAAGAAAAGAATTCTTTAAACCTATATCCGCGGTTTCTAAAGATAGTCATCTTGTTTATAAAAATAACGCTCTAAACTTATCTAAGTTTATACTTAAACAAAATAATACTACCTATTTTAATCCTGCTCAGTTTTTCAAGACGTTATCATATAAAGTTACTAGTACAGACTCTTTAATAAAGGTAACCTATAATAAGTTTTCATATACATTTGATTTAAATTCTCGAATTTGGTCTGGAAAACATAATGAAAAATCTTGGAATTTTTTAGCTGAAACCCCTATTATTAAACATAACAATGACTACTATTTCCCTATTAACTCCTTCTTTTCATTTCTAGACTACACTATCTTTTTTAACTCTATTTCAGCTTCGTTTGAGCTTTTAGATAATATTCATAGTATCTCTTTTTATAATTCCTCAGTAAAAAAAGGGATTAATATTGTATCTCGCCATTCTCTTTCATACAGCTTGGACCTTTCAAGCGACAACCCTTTAAAGCAGACTCTTATTATTCCGTTTTCTAAATCATTTAATAACAAAAAAAAAACACCCTACTTTAGTAATCTTATAGATTCATTAGTTCTATCAAATAAATATTTAACATTTGAACAACTTGATTCTAATAAAAATTTTAATTCCAAAAACAACTCTAAATTATTAATATCTATGAAAAAGCCTTTTTCGTTTTTTCCACAAAAAAGCTCCTCAGGCTTATACTTAAGCATGAAAAAAATGCTTTCTGATGTCACTATTTCAAAATACAAATCACGCTATAAAATAACCTTATCTGGAACAAACATTGATTCTCCTAAAATTTACAAAGAAAATAATATGTTAATTTGTGACTTTAATAATACTATTAACGCACTTGATCGTCTGAAAAAAATTAACGACTATAATTTCCGTTCTTTTCGCTCTTCTCAACTTTCTACCACTCCATTAAAATCTCGATTTGTTCTCGACTTTAATAATTCTATTCCTGAATTTAACATTAAAAAATCAAAAGATTCCATTATTATTACATTTAACTCTCAAGCCCCAAAAAAATCGATAGCTTCGGTTTCTAAAAAAAACACTTACTCAAAAAAAATCAAAAAATCTAAAACCAGTCGAACTAATCTACGTAATAAAATAATTATATTAGATCCGGGTCATGGTGGTGTCGACCCTGGTGCTATAGTAGATAGAACATTATACGAAAAACGCTACACCTTAGATATAGCAAAACGAGTTCAAGTGCTACTTGAAAAAGAAGGTGCTTATGTCATTTTAACTCGCTCTTCAGATGCAACTAAATCCTTACACTCGCGTGTTAAATTAGCTAATAAACAAAATGCAGATTTATTTCTTAGTATCCATTTAAACTCTTTCAAAAACTCTAAAGTTTCAGGGTCTCAATCGTTTTATTCAAAATCAAAAGATAAAAAACTAGCTCAACATATACAAAAACAAATAAGCCATGATTTTAATACTAAAAACAATGGCATCCGGAGGTCTCGCTTTTTTGTACTTCGTCATACAAAAATGCCCTCTACTTTACTAGAACCCCTGTTTATGACAAATAAAAAAGAAAAAAACCAACTTTTAAAACCTGCCTATAGATCTAAGCTGGCAAATTCTATCTTCCTGGGTGTAAAAAACTATTATAAAGATTCTTAAGTTTTTTTTATTTCTCATCTCATTTTATGCTAAAATTAAAGTATGAAGTGTTTTTTTTATGGTGTTGTTGGTGCCTTTCCAAATTTAAATCTAAAGCGTAATTATACAAATACATCTTGCGTTTATCTAGAAACAGACTCAGCTCATCTTATTTTTGATGCTGGCTCGGGGCTTCTTGATTGTTCTAAATCTCATAACCTCTCTACTAAACCTATTTTTATATTTTTAAGTCATTTTCATTACGATCATATTATGGGGCTCCTTTTTTTCCCCCCATTACTTAATGGAACTAATGATATATATTTTATTCATCCAAACCCTAAGCTGGCGGAAAAGACAATAAAATCTTTTTTTTCGCCAATTTTTTTCCCGCTCACTTTTTCGTCTTTTCACAAACAGCCCTCCTTTATTTCTCCGCATGACTGTAAAAAACATTCTCTATCTGTAGACTTTTGCGAGCTGTCTCATCCAGGAAAAGCGTATGCGTATAAACTCTCGTTTTTAGATAAACAGTTTATTTACGCCACAGATAATGAACTAAGTAATTCTAATCACACTAAATATGTTTCTTTTTTCAAGTCAGCCTCTATATTAATTCACGATTGCTTTTTTTATAATGAAAACAAAAGTCATGTTTATAAATGGGGACATAGTTTTTTGCATCAAAATTTACAACTTGCCCATGATGCCAATGTAAAAAATTTATGTTTATTTCACCATAACCCCAACCGAACAGATAGCCAGTTTTTAAATATGAAAAAAGATATAGATATATTTATTAAAAAAAATAATTCGGTATTTAACTGTTATATAACTTATGATTCTTTTTCATTAGATTTTTAATTAATCTTTTCAGTAGAAAAAATTAATAACTCTGCCTTTTCCCAATCATTTCGTTGCATGTTTGCTTTTATAGATAGTTGCTGTAAATACTCTATTAACTCCCATCCTTGTTCTATCGGCACCTCGGGAAGAAATACAGATTGTGAGTGCTGATATTTAAAAATAACACCATGAACTCCTAATTTAATTTCATCAATAGCCCGTATAGACTTCGGAATTGAAATTAACGAAAGAGAAATAATTATATCTAATAACTCTTCTTTTGTTACAGAACTAAATCTGTAATCATTAAACGCAGCGGCTATCGCCATGTTTTGTACAGTTTTATATAACGGCTCCTGCGATACAATTGTACCG
>CAXBWG010000036.1:0-10744 GCA_963979105.1 uncultured bacterium
ACAGGACAATCTATGATTGAAGCTGTAAAATTTCTTCAAAGTCTAAATAAATCAGATATTACCTGTATTGGATTAACCAACAGAGAAACAGCAGATCATAGCCCAACGGTAGCTGACCAGCTCAAAAAATTAAACATCAC
Source organism: uncultured bacterium (assembly GCA_963979105.1). GTDB lineage: Bacteria > Margulisbacteria > Marinamargulisbacteria > CAXBWG01. Next base: position 141 of record CAXBWG010000036.1, read on the forward strand.
CTACTACCATCTTTCTACTTCAAAAGAATTACTAGAGCAACTTACACAATCCGAAAAATCAAAATCTATTCAACCCTATATTACTAAAGAATTAAGTCTCTTATCTTAAACATAATCAATCTATAAATTAAATACAATTACAATCATAAAAACACCTAAAATAAGGTTAAGTTATAATTATCTACTTATTATGGCGACTTTCTATATACAGACCACGCATTAGACTCTTTATTTAACTCATAACAAACACGATCATGCAAACGGCTAGGTCTACCTTGCCAAAACTCAAAATGATGAGGAACAACCTTATAACCACCCCAAAAAACAGGACATTCTGGAGATTTGCTTTCATATTTAGAAAAAACAACTTTATAATCGTTTTCTAAGGTTTCTCTAGATGAAACTCTTGACGACTGATGAGATGAAATAGCCGCAATTTGAGATTTTATTGGCCGTGATTTAAAATAACTATTAGACTCTTCATAAGATATTTTTTGTGCAGCTCCTTGAACATGAATTTGTCGTTCTAAATCAATCGAAAAAAACAATAAAGAAACATTAGAATTAGTTAAAATATCTTTACCTTTAGCAGAGGTATAATTTGTAAAAAAAACAAAACCAGTGTCATCGAAATGTTTAAGTAAAACTACCCTATTAGATGGAACTCCGTCCGTAGAAACAGTAGATAAAATCATTGAATTTGGCTGCTTAACTTTTGTCTCAACAATATCATTAAATGAAATTTCAAACTGTTTAAAGGGGTTATTTGGAACAGAGGATTCAGATAATTCAGACACCCTATAATCTCGCCTAAAAACATGATCTAAATTTTCTAACATATAAAAATTATGACACAAGTAAGCAGGTATGAATAGGTATCTATTGGCAAACATATTTTAAAATTATAAACTTAAACTAATGTATCTTATTAAAATTATTATATTTATATTTTATTTTTCATCGATCTGTTTATCTAACTCAGTAAGCTACTTAGAAATAGTCGGACAAGAAAAGGAACTTTTATCTAATTGGAAAATAGAAACAAACGAAAATATATCTATAATAAGTGGTAATACCCTACTGGATTATATTTATATTGAAACATTAAGTGGATCTACAACATTATGGAAAAACAAACGAAAGCATGAAGACTCAGAAATTACAGCAATCAGAAAAAAAGATAAAATAATCATAACTGGAACAAAAAACAACGAACCTATTAAAAAAGAATTTAGTATTGGTAATTACCCATGGTTTCAAACGCCGGGGTTTTTATTAGAACCATTTGCCAGATCAAATAAAGAAAGTATGCAATTTATAATGTTACGAATTACAAATCATAACCCTTTATTAATGGAAATAAAAAAAGATAAAGAAGAAAAAATCATAATAAATGATACAGAATACTTATGTATAAAGACATATATTTACCCTGCAAGCTTTCTAAAAATATTTTGGAAATCACCAATGTGGTTTAACAAAAAAACAGGAAAAATCCTTAAATACGATGGACTTATAAGTGGTCCAGGATCTGACTCATTTCAAATAACATATTCTAACAAAAAGAAAAAATAATATTACATTCTGCCTATTGCGAATGTAATACTGCCAATCGTTTACTTTTTCTCATTTTCTGTAATGCTTTTTCTTCTATCTGACGAATTCTTTCTCTTGTTACACCATACACTTTACCCACTTCTTCTAATGTACGTTGTCTTCCATCATCTATACCAAATCGAAGTTTTAATATCATTTGTTCACGCTCATTTAAGTTATCCATAGAAGATAAAATACTTTCTCTTAACATATTACTTTCTGTACGTTTATCTGGAGTAATACTTTTTTTATCTTCAACAAAATTACCTAATTCAGACCCTTCTTCTTGACCAATTGGGGTTTCTAATGAAATTGGTAACTGAGCATACTTTCTAATTGAAACAATATTTTCTAATGGAATTCCAGTTTCTTGAGACACCTCTTCTTCTGTTGGTTGTCTACCCAATTTTTGCATTAACATACGAGACGTTTTTTTGAATTTATAAATTGTTTCAACCATGTGTACAGGAACTCTAATTGTTCGAGATTGATCTGCAATTGCACGTGTTACACCTTGTTTGATCCACCAAGTTGCATAAGTAGAAAATTTAAACCCTTTACGATAATCAAACTTTTCTGCAGCTCTAATTAACCCTGCATTTCCTTCTTGAATTAAATCTAAAAACAATAATCCTTGGCCAATATATTTTTTTGCAATAGATACAACCAAACGTAAATTCGCATTTATCATTTGTTGTTTAGCCTCGTCATCGCCAGTTTCCATACGTTTAGCTAACTCAATTTCTTCTGCCGCAGATAACAACTTAACCGTACCAATTTCTCTTAAATACATTTTTACAGAATCATCTATATAAACAGATTTATCTACTTCCTCTACAGTTACTGGAGGTGCATTAAAATTCGTTTCTGATGTTGAATCATCCTTTGGGTTATACTCATTTTTTATAGACTCCTCTTGTGCTTCACCAACAATTTCAACAAGCTTAGAAGGATCTAGTTCTCCTAACTCAGAAGATTGTATATTAGATTCAGGTTGAAATGACATAAACTTCTCCTTTTAATTTTAACGCTTACTTTGTTATCGGTAATTTATAAAAATAAATTTCATTTTTTTTTTGACTATAAGATTATAATTATAAACACATATGATCAGATTAAGAAGCACTAATTAATTGCCATGTTCGACTAAGCTCAATATCGACTAATAATTCAACACTATAAGCGGCAATATTTTGCATTTCTAATTTAACAAGTTGAATTAAGTCATCTTTTTCTTTTACATCGACATCAAACACAAGTTCATCATGAACTTGAATTATCATCTTTGAATTTAATTTATAATCATTAATCTTTTTATAAATAGACACCATTGCAAGCTTAATTAATTCCGCTGCAGTACCCTGCAATACCGTATTAACTGCAGCTCGTTGCTCAAAATTTCGTCTGGAAAAATTAGACGAATTAATATCTGGTAGAGGTCTAATTCTACCAAATTTCGTAACTACACACCCATTTGCTGTTGCCTGGCTAATTGTTGAGTCTATAAACGTTTTAATTTTAGGAAATTGAATAAAATAATCATCTATCATTTGTTGCGCTTCTTTTCTACTAACATTTATATTTTGAGATAATCCAAACGCAGAAATACCATATATAATTCCAAAATTTACAGCCTTTGCCTGATATCGTTGATTTTTAGTTACATCAGCAATATCACAATGAAACATTTTAGAAGCTGTAAGATTATGAATATCTAAATTATTATTAAACGCCTTAATCATGGCCTCATCTTTAGAAAAATGTGCCATTAATCGCAACTCTATTTGAGAATAATCAGCAGATAAAATTAATCCATTCTTAAATCTAGATTTAACAACACTACGAATTAACGCCCCTTTCTCATTTCGTATAGGAATATTTTGCAAATTAGGAGACGAAGATGATAGCCTACCGGTAATAACCACAGCTTGATTAAACGTAGTATGAATTTTACCCGTTTGCTTATGAACTAAATGCGGAAATGCATTAATATAGGTATTAAGTAATTTTTCATTAGATCTAAATTCTATTAAAAAAGTAATTATTTCATGACTATCTTTTAACTCTTCTAAAACAGAAATATTTGTAGATCTACCTGTTTTTGTTTTTTTTATTACAGGTAAATTCAAATCATCAAATAAAACGTCTGCTAATTGACGAGTTGAATTAATATTAAATTCTTTACCCGAACACCTATAAATACGTTCTTTTAACTTCGTTTGTTCATTACTCAAAAGCATATTTAATTCATGCAATCTATTTAAATCAATAGAAACACCCGTAGATTCCATATCTGCTAACACAGCTAAAACAGGACATTCAATACTATAAAACAATTTTTCTAAATTATTATCTTTCAACAAAGGTTCAAACAAAGTTTTTAATTGAAACGTATAAAAAGCATCTTCTGCTGCGTATTTAGCAGCATCTTGAATATCAACCTCAGCAAATGTTTGATCTTTTGAAACCAATTGCATAAAAGGTGTCATTTCATAATTAAAAAACCGACTAGCCAAAGCTTTCAACCCAACATTTTCTAAAGGATATAATAAAAACGCAGCAATCATAGTATCAAAAAAAATACCTTTAGAAAAAATCTGATATCTCATTAAAACCTGACTATCATATTTAGCATTATGAGCAATTTTTAAAATAGTTTCATCTTCAAAAACAGGTTTTAAAAGCTTTAAAAACTCATTCAAATGTAAGCTATCTAAATTTTCAAAAACATCAACATCAAATAACTGAACTTTATCATCTACAGATTTTTTATTTTTTAAATAATTATTAAGTGGAAGATAATAGGCATCAGATGCATTAAAGCAAAACGAAATACCAACCATTTCAGCATCTTGAAGACACAACGATGTTGTTTCTATATCGAAACTAAATCCAGAAGATAACTTTGGCAATAAAGCTTTTAATTTATCTTTAGTATCAATTATAGTTACATTAGCTAACTGTGTGCGACTAATTTCATTTCTCATTGAAACCGAATCAGTAGTAAAATGCTTATCATATTTTTTTAATAATCGATTAAAATTATATTCCTTAAAAACAGAATAAACAGAACTCCAATCTAGAGATAACCTGCACTCAGCTAAACACGCATCCATTTCAAAATCGGTAACAATACGAGCAAGTTTTTGAGATATAAGAGCATTTTCCTTATCTAATAAAAGCTTCTCTTTAACCTTATCAGAGTTTATTTTATTAAGATTTTCATAAATTAAATCCAAAGTTGAAAACTCAGAAATTAATTTCGCGGCCGTTTTATCGCCTATCCCTTTAACTCCAGGTATATTATCGGAGCTATCGCCTTTTAAAGCCTTAAAATCAACAATACTTTCAGGATAAACTCCCGATTTTTCAAAAACAGCATCCCTGTCGTATCGTTTTAACTCTACTTGGCCTTTTTTAGGCATAACAATAGAGACATAATCATTAACTAACTGAAATGTATCTTGATCTCCAGTATATATAAAAGTCTCTAATTTATTTTCTGAAGCAACAACACTCCATTTTCCAATAAGGTCATCTGCTTCATAACCAGGTTTTTCAACCGAGAAAAAACCACAATCTGAAATTGCCTTTTTAAACAAAGGAACTTGTGATTTAAATTCGAGAGGGGCTTCAACTCTATTTGCTTTATAAGCAGCATATTGTTTATGACGAAATGTTGGAGAAGGAGAATCTAAACACACCACTAAATGAGTAGGCTTATACTGTTCAACTGCTTGAAAAATCAATGTAATCATTCCAAAGACAGCATTTATAGGCTGACCATTTGCTAAACTTAAAGTCATAGGATATGCATAAAAAGATCTGAACGCTAAAGCAAACGCATCTATAATTAATAATGATTGCATAAAAAAAGAGTATACCACTATTAAATTCGATTAAAAATAAGAATAAATAATTAAATACCCATAGACATATGCCCTATATTTTGTATAATTTGTCTAAACATCTCTAAATAACAGAAAAATAGGAGAAAATTATGAGCGGAAACACACTTCTTTATACACAAGAACACGAGTGGATTAATTATAAAAATGGAATTGCTACTATTGGAATTACAAAACATGCGGTAGACGAACTCGGAGAAATTGTATTTATAGAATTACCAGAAGAAAATTCTAACACCAATCAACAAGAAGAATTTGGCACAGTAGAATCTGTAAAAACAGTTTCATCTTTATATTCACCTCTAACAGGTGAAGTAACAGAAATAAATTCTAATTTAAACAGTCAACCAAATCTAATTAACGACGACCCCTACAATGAAGGCTGGATCATAAAAATTAAAGCCACAGATGAATCTGAACTCGATGATTTAATGACACAAGAAGAATACGATAATTTTATAGAAACACTTTAAAACAAGCTAAAAAAAAGCCCCCTAGCTACAATTTAACTAGGGGGCTTTTTATAATTTGTAATATTAATAAATTAAGAAGCTACAATATTTAAAACTTGTTTAACAGTTTTTCCAATTTCAGCTGGAGAATCTACAACATTAATCCCGCAATTTGCCATTGCTTTTTTCTTAGCAGCAGCAGACTCATCTGCACCAGACACAATCGCACCAGCGTGGCCCATACGACGTCCTGGAGGTGCAGTTTGACCCGCAATAAACCCAAAAACAGGCTTCTTAACATGTGATTGCACATATTCGGCAGCTTCTATTTCCATAGAACCTCCAATTTCACCAATCATCACAATACCATCTGTTTCTGGATCATTTTCAAAAAGCTCTAACAAATCGAGCATTTTTGTTCCAATAACAGGGTCTCCACCAATACCAACACATGTAGATTGACCTAAACCAACACCACATAATTGATGAACAGCTTCATAGGTAAGTGTTCCTGATTTTGAAATAACACCGATAGTTCCTTTTTTTGCAATAAACCCAGGCATAATTCCTACCTTTGCTTCGTCTGGAGTTAATAACCCAGGGCAATTTGGTCCAATTAAACGTGTTTGAGTAGATTGCAAATAAGTATTAACTTGTGCCATATCAGCAACTGGAATTCCTTCTGTAATACATACCACTAACTCAATACCAGCATCTGCAGCTTCTACAATAGCATCTGCTGCAAACATTGGCGGAACAAAAATTAATGACACATTTGCATTAACTTGCTCTCTTGCATCTCTACATGTATTAAAAACAGGTAAATTTGCATCTAAAACAGACTGCCCGCCTTTACCTGGTGTTACTCCACCAACAACATTTTTGGCATACTCATAACATTGCCCCGCATGAAACGAACCTTCCGAACCAGTAATACCTTGAACAATAATACGAGACTCTTTATTAACTAAAATTGACATATTCTACTCCTTTACCTACGACACAGACTCAACAACTTTTGTTGCAGCCTCTTCTAATGATATAGCAGGAATAATATCAACATCAGAGTTCGCCAATAATTCTTTTGCCTTTTCTGCATTTGTACCCGCTAACCGAACAACAACCGGAACATTTAAATCTAGCTCACTTACAGCTTGAATAATTCCATTTGCAACTCGATCACATCGTACAATACCACCAAAAATATTAACTAACACAGCTTTTACGTTTTTATCTGATAAAATAATTTGAAATCCATTTTTAACAGTTTCAACACTAGCTCCACCACCAACATCTAAAAAGTTAGCAGGTTCGCCACCTTTAAGCTTAATAATATCCATAGTAGCCATTGCAAGACCTGCACCATTCACCATACAGCCAACGTTTCCATCTAGTTTAATATAATTTAAATTAAACTTTCCAGCCTCAACTTCTGTAGGATCTTCTTCATTTAAATCTCGCATGTCTAAAACTTCTTTTTGACGACCTAGTGCATTAGAATCAAAATTAAATTTCGCATCAAGTGCAACAACATCACCTTGTTCGGTTAAAACAAGTGGATTAATTTCTGCAATAGATGAATCTGTTTCGATATAAGATTTATATAAATTAGAAAACAATTTAATTGCCTGCTTTAATGCAGGGCCTTCAAAGCCAAGTTTAAACGCTAAATAACGTGCCTGATTTGCCTGAAACCCTAAATTTGGATCTACCCAAACTTTAATAATCTTTTCAGGATTTTTTTCAGCAACTTCTTCGATTTCTACGCCACCTTCTGTAGATGCCATAATTACATTTTTAGATTTAGCTCTATCTAATGTAATTGCAACATAAAATTCTTTAGCAATATCAATTGCTTGCGTAATAAAAATTTTTCTAACTAACTGACCTTCTGGACCTGTTTGATGTGTTGTAAGGTTCATACCCAAAATAGATTTAGCATTGGCTATTGCAGATGCTTTGTCAGGTGAAAATTTGACGCCTCCTCCTTTGCCTCTTCCACCCGCATGAATTTGAGCCTTAACAACGAATTGTGAACACTTAAATCGGCTAGCAACTTCATCTATAGCAGCTTCGATGTCGGATTCTTTCTCGACAACAACGCCACCTTGAATTGGTATACCCTGCTTTTCTAGTAGTTCTTTCGCTTGATATTCGTGTATTTTCATGATTAGTACAAGGTACCATAAACATATAAGATTTTAAATCGTGAATTTAAACAATAGTTTTATATTGCCATACATCTAATTTTGGAATTTGAGTATTACCACTTGCAAATGCAGTTATATTTTTTTATCTAATTTCTAATCCAAATCTATTTGAAAACACCCGAAAACAATAACACAATTGAATTATGTAGCTTTATTTATAATAAGATAAAGTACAGAATCCTGTAATTTAATACCGCAAGCAAAATCAGCACATAATATACTCCACTATCTTCATATCACATAAAAAATAGTTAATATTACTGATAATTATTAAAAACAAAAAAATTTAACTCTGGCACCTTTTACACATAAGACTCCGACACCTTTGTACAAATAAAAACGAAAATTAAATTGTAATTACTCTTGCTTTAAGATAATCAACTAAAAATAAAAGAGCTTGATTAAATTGGTTTTGAGGCAACTTATTAATAGCTGTTATTGACTCTGTAATATAGCCTTGAATCAGCTCATTGAATAGTTCATCTAAATTATTATCAGAAAAAACAGACTTAATTAACTCAAGCCCAACTAAATCTTTATTTTTAATACAATCAAATACTGTTTCTTTTTCTTGAATTGTCATTTTCTCAAGCGCATAAATCATTGGAAGTGTAAATTGACCTTTCAAAAAATCTTGTCCAACAGACTTTTTTAATTCATCTTCTGTTGCCATTATATCTAAAAAATCATCAGTAAGCTGAAACACATATCCTAACGAACTAGAAAACTGAACTAATTGAGACTTATATGTATTTTCCTCATCAAACAATAAAGAACCAACTAAACTTGCCGATTTAAATAAAACTGCAGTTTTTGAATGAATTATATCAAAATAAGACTCGATATTTAAAGAAGAGCTATCTATAAAATGTTGCTGTTTAAGTTCTCCCTCACACATAATTTTAACCGTTGAACTTAACTCATCTAATATAACAATAGAACCTGTTTTAGCAATTAATTTAAGTGCAACCGAATATAAATAAACGCCCATAGTAACAGCTGTAACATTACCAAATTTAGCTTTAATAGACGCCATGTCCCTACGAGAATCAGCATTATCTATAACATCATCATGAACCAATGAAGCCATATGAATTAATTCTATAGCAGCGGCTACCAATACTAATTTTTGTTTTTGTTCTGCATTTAAATTAAAATCTAAAACATGTGTAGATAAAAGTACTAATATAGGTCGAATTAATTTACCTTGTGATTTTAATAAGTACTGCAAAACAGGCTCTGTCTCATCAGTTTTAGTCTCAAGTAAAGTAGTTTTAATTAACGATCTAACTTCTGCTAAATCATTGTCTAATAAATTATATAAAGACTCTACATCCATTAAAGTTTCTCACAAATTCGATCAACATCTACATAATTTTCAACTAAATCTTGTACAATTCGAATTTTCTCTGGTTCATTGGCACGTAATTTAACCAGCATACTTGTAATTTTAGTTGCAATTTTAAACGAATCCTCTTCAACTAATAATAACGGTATATGTGTTCTCTTAATTAAATTTAAAATTCGTTCATGAGGTATTTTTCCCCCTGTAAAAATTATCCCTGAAACAAAATATACAACATCAGAATCTAATAAATTTCCACAAAGTGCCGCCATTACCAAACCTTCTCTATTAGCAGGTACAATAAAAAGAGTATTAGGCTCTAATTTAGATAGTGCATCATGTGGCACCATATCTCCAATTAAACATTTCTCTACTCTGTTACTAAACCCAGTTTTAGTAGACAGAACTTCTCCATTTATTTTTTCAAAAATAGTTTCTATTGTAGGATTGTTCAACGTTGGTACAAAGGGAATAGAGCCAAACACATCTATATTTTGTCGTTTTAATCCCTTTACAATATAATCTGTAGTTTTATCATATTTATCTTTTTGAACTTTATTAATAATTACCCCCAACAACTCAACTCCATGTAAATCAAAAACTGCCTTATTAAGCATAATTTCATCAATAGATCTACCAATTCCACCTAAAGACACCAAAATAACTTTTAAGCGTAATAATTTAGCAACGTGAGCATTAGATAAATCAAAAACAGATCCAACTCCTGCATGACCTGTTCCTTCTACTAATAAAAAATCTTTATTTTTTTTTAAATTATCACACGCATTAACAAGCAAACTTGAATTCTTTTCTGGAGTTGGGTTATCGATATAGTTTTGCGTAAACCCTCTTGGAACAGCTATTGGGCTCATATCCTTAAAATCATCTTGTAAATTATAGACATTTTTAAATAAAAGCGCGTCTTTATCTACCTTTTTATCTTCAACCATATAATATTGCTGGCCAACAGGTTTCATGTAAGACACTTTTTCAAAACGTTTACAAATTGCATTAAATAAACCTAAAGAAGTCATTGTTTTACCGTCATTTTCACGTGTAGCAGATAAAAATAAAGACTTAGTTAAACTCATAC
>CAXBWG010000037.1:0-10617 GCA_963979105.1 uncultured bacterium
ATTAATTATTTTTTTAAAGATATTATTAGTTTAAAAAGCATTCAAAACTCTCAAGAGGTTTTAACTCAAAAAATTCATAATCATCCAATTCTTTCGTCGGTATCATTTGTTTTGTTTTTTATTATTACAACCTCTTTGTCGTTACCTTTAATAGGTTTAATGTGTTTAGCTTCGGGCTTTTTGTTTCCTATTAGCTGGGCTTTGGCTATGGTGTATTTTAGCTTTTTTTGGCATTGCTTTTTTATGATTAAATTAATTCGTAACTTATTTAAAGATATTATTCATAAAAGATTTAAAGAAAAATTTAAAAATCTATATGAAAATATTCAACAAAAAGGAATTTACTATGTCGTCTTTTTAAGACTTTCTCTTGTTACTCCCTCGTTTATAATAAATTGTGCTGCAGCGTTTACAAATTTAAACGCTACTGTTTATTCGTTTGCCTCCGTAATTAGTTCTATTCCTATTTTAACTATTTTTGTTATTTCTGGAAAAAAATTAGGGTCAATTAACTCTTTAACAGATCTATATAATCATACCAATTTAATTATTCTTGTTTCTTTAGCCATTATTGCGTTTATTCCCGTTGTTTTACAAAATAAAAAATCAACCAACTAAATTATTTTTTCCTTTTGAAGCATTTGTATATGTATACTCACTACACTTTGAGAAACATGAAATTTAAACGATAATACTTTTAATAATTTCGATAATTGAAACGGTTCTATTAACTTAAATTCTAAATTTATATCTAGAAGATCTAAACTATGATCTAAAACTGCCTTAAATCGCGTTATAGGCATTAATAACATCGCAGCATAGGCATTTGCTTGCCATTCTATCCAATCATAAGTTGTTACTAATTTTCGTGCTTGATTTAATGTCTCAGACGTATCAGATAATTCATAATCTGATAACTCTAACTTTCGATGTATTATCCAATGTGCTAGTTCATGTGCTTGCGTAAATCGTTTCATTGTTAAATTACTAGTTAATATAGAATCAATATAAATTGCATTTTTAGCAGGTATCATAACTCCAAGAATTTTCTTATTTTGAACACCTCCTAAAGATACCTCTTTGTATATAAGCCCATGTGTTTTATTTAAATGTACAAATATGGCATCTAAATCTAAATATTGATGTTCGAATACGTTAATTACTAACGAATCAAGCCACGTTGTGCTTAACTCTATTATTTTTTTTCGTGATAAATATGGAACTTTTACTTTTGTGTGCATGTTGCTTAGTTTAATTTATAGCAAATGTTATTTAAAGTGACTTATTTTGTTAATCGTAATTAAATAGTGTGAGTAGCCGTTTACTATTTTGTATTTCTTGGTTCCTAATTTTATTTACTTAAAATGATATATATTTATTAGACTATCTTTAATAAGTTTTTTAGATTGGATCAATATTGATATAAACCTGGATTAGCATAACGTTAACGTTCTCTTACATCAACTAGAGGTCTGCGTTAGCTAGCGGCTTCGCTTTCAATTGCGTTTTCTTCTGAATCAGAATCAACAAAAAAGCAATCATCAAAAGATGGTCGTTTCATCAACTTTTCAATAAAATTATTAATATCTTCTGTATATGGTTCTGAATTAAAGTTGCCATTAGTCCACTCCCCATTTAATTGAATATTTATTGATCCTGGACCTTTAAAGCCTCCATCCCTAGAAGCCTCAGCTGTTTTTGTAACACTAAATGAATAATCTTCATAATGTGTTTCAACACATCCTGACATAAATTTACCTTGCTTAAATTCACCTTCTTGTTTTGTAGATTGATAAGAATCTCCACTTTTTAAAACTCCATGGCCATTATATATACCAGAGGAAAACTCCCCTTCATAAACTTTAAACTCATCTTCATCATTATATTCATATTTTCCGCGTTGGAGTTTTCCATCTTTAAATATTCCTGAAACACTTACCGAAGCAGTATCTGTGTATTTAATAAAAAAATCTATATCGCTACATAACAAACTATCTATTGCAAATTCTTGACTTAACATTTTTGTTATTTCAGTGACATCCTCAACCCGACTTTTATTTGGATTACAAAAAGAAGTGTATTTTTCTTTAAACGCTTCTAACTCTTCTAACATTCCTAAACTTTGTGCAAGTTTTATAGCATAGGGATCAACATCAAAGGCTACTATCTCATCATGGTAATGAGCATGTTCAAATACATCGTAATGAGCTTGGAATACCTCTGAATACTGCATCGTTATGCAATTAGCTAAAGTGCCTATTGTTTGTTTATCATATGCAAGAGTTGGATTTTTTATCATTTTATAAACAGTATTTCTTGCATGACTAAGTTGTGCGTTATAAGTTAATGAATCTGAGTATATTTCTTTTTTATAATCGTTTTCTGTTGTTAAAAAATCAAATAAGTTATGATTTTGTAAAAGACTCTTAAAATCATCTTTTAACATAAATTGTTGATTTGAATTTTTATAACGCGGTGTAAGCGCTTGGGCTATCCAACCACCATCTACCCATTGCCAAATAGCTGCTAAACATACCATTTTATCTTTATCATATTCATACTCATCTGGGAGTTTTTCAAATAGTTCTTTCGAACATTTATTAATATCTTTATAGAGTTGATTTTTAGCCTTTTCATATTCTGATTGCAATATATCTTGATTACTTAATAATCTTATTAATAGATCTTCCTCAGAACTCTCTTTATATATTTCAGAAAACGTATATTTAATTTCACTTAATTTATTATCTAAATTAGTCACTACTTGTTCAATAATATTTTCAGGCATGCCTCTTGCATCTGGAAAATCTTTCTTAACTTTCTCTATGGCATCGGTTAATTTAGCCCTTAAATTATTTACAAGCACAACATAAATATCATTATGTTTCCAATTGTAAGATGAATGTTCTTTTACAGATGAAAAAATTACACCATTTGTTAAGGAAGTTAACAAATTCATATGATATTCAATTTTATTTTCTTTCCAAAAGGCTAAGGCCGATCGTTTAACTGATGATCCACTTGCTAAAATACTCATTATTGAAAACACTTTGCACCCAGAGGTATCCATTCGCTGAGCATAAAATTCTTCTTTACTTAAGGTAATACCAGCTAAATTATAAGAACATTCATGTAATACCGCTTTTAAATACCCGTGCATTTCTTTCATAAAATCGCTATATCTAACTTTAGTTGCATGATCTGCAGAGGCGTTACCATTAAGGGTTTTAAATTCTTTAGCAACTTGTTTACAAATATCATCTAAAGATTTTTTAAATGCACTAAACTCTTCAGGAAGTTCCTCGGCTGGACTTCTATCGGGGAATCTTGCTTGGACTTCCGGCTTAATAGTGTAATCGTTTAATAAAGTTGAAAACACTTCTTTGTCTTCTTCAAAAAGATACCCATGCATTATGTTAAACAATTGAGTTACAGCACTTTTTACCATTTTTAACTCGGTTTGCTCTTCTACCCAATCATCTACTGCAAAAATCCATAACATTGCTTTTGCGTTTAATTCCATTATGTCTTTATTAACAAATTTAGTACAATCTTTCATAAATATTTCTAAATTATCTAGCCAGATTTCTGAATGGGGAGCACTTTCAAAACTAGTTACATTCTTTTTGTCTAACGAAAATGTTGTAATATAAGAAAACTTGAGGGCTGTATCTATTTTTTTGGGCACCGAAACATCTACATCTTCTGCATCTAATAAATTTTTAAAGTTTTCTACAAGTTGATTAAATAAACCTATCGTAAATTCGTTCTTAATTTTAATAAGAATAGTTTCTTTTGTATATGTCTCATTAATTTTACTTTTTAACTGCAAATACACTCTATTGATTCGTCTTACATGTTGTTTTGCAGACTCAGGATAATTACATGCTTTCATTTCAAATTCAGATAACTTAGTTAACATATCGGTTTCTTGTAAAAATACTTTTTCTAATTCTTTTTTTATTGCAACCGCTACAGAATTTACATTTTTTAAATCTTCTTTTAAAAGTAAGTTGATTAAGTTATTAGGACAATTATTATCTTTTAATATTTCTTTTTTTGATTTAATAAAAACTTTCTGTTTAGTTTTATGTTTAAGACTCTCTAGTTTTTTTTGTTCTTCTACTATTATCTCTGATTTAATATCTTCTAAATAATAGAGACCTTTAATATATTCTATAATTTCAAAATCGTCTTTACTAACTAAGTCTTCTTTTTCTAAAACAAACAAGTCAAACAATGCGGTAACCTTATCAGAAAAAGCGTTATTTATCGTATAAGGGTTTTCTTTATTTAAGGCTTTTTTTAGTCTATAGTCTAAGTCTAATTCATCTGGGTTCAACGATGCATCTACTTCTTTATAATTAGTCATACTCACCTTTTCTAACTCAACTAATAGAATTTTATAGAAATTTTTAAAGGCTTCACTAAAGCTTTCCATTTCAGCTGATTGGGGGTTATACTCTGAAAAAGAAGTAAAGAAATCCACAACTCTTTTAATATAACTTGTTGTTTCTTGCTCATTACAACATAAATATTTGAAACTAAATGGAAAAAAATATTCTAAAGAACTCGTTGTTTCTTCTTCATTAGATTGAATATGTTTTTTAATTTCATCCAATAGCCTAGAAATCACATCTTCTTTAATACCTACTAATCTCGTATCTCTAATTTCTGATGAAGGTAACGTTTTCTCAATAACTTCCTTTAAAAAGGTCTCTTGATATAAATTAAATTTTGTTACCCAAGTTTTACATTCATTTTTAACAACTTGAATTTGTTGTTTTTCTTCACCAGAGGAAGGAGGCTTACAACTAAAAACATTTCCTGGCCAAAATACTTCTCCTGAAAGATCTATTTCATATGTATCTGACTTTAAACTCCCTGGACTAACGTAAAAGGGGTGTTTTTTTAAAAAGGCTAATGCTTTTTTATAAGCAAGTACTTTAAATTGCATAAGAGACTATAATAATCTTACATTCTTTTTATTAATACAAGATAATTTATTTATATTTTTAACAAAATAAATAATATCCTCTCAAATAAGCCCATTAACACAAACAATAATTTATATATTTTCAGCATATATAAAAATTAACAATCATGAACTTACCTTATATACTTTTACTATGGATTCTTTAAGTCAGTTATTATTGGGTGCTGCAGTTGGGTATGCAGTTGGCGGCAAAAAGTTAGGTAAAAAGTCCTTACTCTTAGGTGGCTTTGCTGGGACTCTACCCGACTTAGATATTATTCCTTTATCTTTATTTAACAACGATTTTATTATGCTTAAACATCATCGTGGATTCACCCATAGTATTTTATTTTGTTTAATAAGTTCTCCTATAGTTGCAAAATTCACGCAATTAATTTTTAAAAAATCAGATTTTAAATGTTTAAGTTGGTTATATTTTTGGGGCTTTTTAACTCATAGTTTACTTGATTGTTTTACAACGTGGGGAACTCAACTATTTTGGCCCTTTTCTTATAGAGTGGCGTTTAATTCTATCTTTATTATTGATCCACTTTATACTATTTGGTTACTTTTGGCTGTTGGTTTTTGTTGTTTTGTACCTGTAACAAGGTTTTCGTTAAAATTAATGTATTCAGGTTTAATTATTAGCTCTCTTTATTTATGTATTGGACTGGGAATTAAATGGAAAATACATTATGAATTTACTCAGTATTTTACATACCATAATATAAAGCCCCTCAAATTTATGACTAGACCAAGCCCTTTCAATATTATTTTATGGTCTGCTACAGCTGAGACTCCAACCGGTTATTATATGGCTTTTCGTTCATTATTTGATAACGATTATTCTGAAAAACCAAAATTCACTTCCAAATCAAACATATTAGTTACTAATTATAACGATAGTAAAACCAACTATATTAAAGCTGTCACCAAACACTTCTTTACCATGTCAGCTCACAAAGAAGGAATTTTTATTCATGATCTTCGATTTGGGTCATTTAATTTATTATCTGAAGAGTTTCCTGCCTATATCTTTAGCTATAAATTAAGTAAAGATGACTCAGGTAATACACAAATGTCTAATCAAAATCCAAATTTCAAGCGAAGTTCACACGTGTTTAATCTTTTGTATAAAAGAATGTTTAATTTATGAGTTCACATCTACTTTTTTTTTAGACGATACAGTATAATTTTTAAAATTATACATTATAAAAAAAAGGAATTAATCATGAAAGTATTTAAAATTACAATTGTTACTCTTTTACTAATCGGCAATCTTTTACACGCTCATTTTAACCCAAAATATGGATTAACATTTTCATCTGATGGAGGTGCGGGAATAACACTTGTTAACAAAAACTACTCTGCATCATTTTTATACTCTTCAATTGAAAATAAAAATGGATTCGATGAAGATCAAACTAATTTAGAATTTAATGCTAAATATAGACATTTTTTAGAAGAAAACACCAACTTAACTGTTGGAATAAGGCAATTAATTATTGCACATAAACCCGCAGATGATGATGACTCAGATGAGAATTCAAAATTAGCACTATCTGCTGGAATCGATCATCAATTAACATCACGAATACTAATATTTGCTGAAACAGATGTTGTTTCTATTCAAGCAAATGATGATGGAAAACAAGAAGACAGTATTTTTAACTTTGCACGAATCGGAACTAGTATTTTATTTTAACGTATACACAATTAGTGTTAGTTATCTTTAAAGAGCCCTTAATGAGGGCTCTTTTTTTATATTTGAAACGTTTTTTTATTTTATTTTAACTCTATAAACGTTATAATTTTTTTATAATATGTCTATAATTAAATGCCCATGCCAACAAAATTCTTCATATGAAAATTGTTGTAAACGCTTTCATACAAGCCCTCATTTAATTAAAACCCCTATCCAACTTGTTTATGCTCGCTATAGTGCTTTTGTGTTAAAATTGCCAAACTACATTAAATACACTATGAAAGACCCCTCTTTAAAACATTTTGATGTTACCCATATTGTAAACAGTTCTATTAGCTGGCAAGGGATTTCTATTATTTCTTCTAAATACCCAGAAGCCTCTTCTTCTACCTGCTTAATCCAATTCAAAGTTACCTGTAAAGATACGTCTAATGCCAACGATACATTTTGTGTTAATGAAACTGGTTTATTTAAATTTATTGATAACCAATGGTTTTATATAGATGCGCTTCGTATTAGCCAAGAAAACATTACTAACTAAGTTAAATATAATTTAGTCGATCTAAACTAGCGATTCGTGGCCATTTATTAACGGTGTTATTGTCTAAATTACTAAAATGATACTGCACTTTTTTTCCGTTATAATCTACATATAATATCCCTTTAGGAATAGCATTATTTTCTTTAAACGTTTCGTACTCTAAAACTATCTTGTTAAACACACCTTTCCAGTCTCTCATTGGAGGCGATTGAGGATTATCTTTACTGCCTTTTGTACGTCTTTGAGATTCTTCTGTATTAATATTTTTTGCTAATAAATGGGCCTTTAAACCTTTGCACTCAGCGTTATGTTTGGTCATATGAATCACATCTAAAATAATTTTTTTATATTTAACATAGACAATCCAGGTTTGAGATATATCTGATTCTTTTTTTATTATTAACTGCATTAATTCATCATTAAACTCGTTATTTAATAAATTTTTATAATTATTTATTGTTTTTAATACAACATCATTTATTTTACAATCAATATCTTTAGATACTGAATTATTATTTCGATTTTTTTTAAACTCGAAAGAACTATCCTGTAACTCACATTTTCTTTTTTTATTTATTTGGCTTTCCTGCTTATATGCAAAATTAGATTTTACAGGGGTTAAATTTAAGTTTGTATTCATATTGATGTCTTTAATTTTTTATTTTTTTATTATATTAACTAGCATTTATTAATCTTTAATTAATAAATGATTTTTATTTATTTAAGTTTTAATTATAAAAATCAACACCATCTTTATTTCGTTTAATTAAGTTGTCTTTTATTGAAATAAACACCTAACATACCTACACTAAATTTATGAATTCATTTAAACGAGATTTAATTGCAATTAATGTTTCAACTCTTATTTTAGGAATCGCAGGCCTGTTTGCTAAATGGATTAGTTTACCTGCTTATGTCATTATTTTTGGCAGATCTTGTGTGGCCTCGGTATTTTTAATAAGTCTTTGTTTATTATTAAAAAAAATTAGGTTAAAACAATCATTAAAAGTAAAATCCAGATTACTTTTATCTGGTTTTTTTATGATGCTTCATTGGATATTTTTTTATCAGGCTATTCAAGTATCGTCTGTTTCTATAGGCGTTATTTCTACGTTTACATACCCTTTAATAACCTCGTTACTTGAACCATTTTGGATTAAAAAACCGTTCAGTATAAAACTAGTATTTAAAACAATCATTATTTTACTTGGACTTTATATATTACTAGATTTTAACAGCTCCACTATAAACGTATTTCAAGGTATAGCCTGGGGCGTTTTATGTGCATTTACCTTTACACTTCGCAATTTAATTTCACGACCTTTATTACAAAGCATGCCTGCCATTTGGGTAATGACTTGTAATGTAGTTGTAAGCGCCCTACTCCTAGCTCCCTTTTGTATTACAGCAATTTCTTCAATTTCATATTCTAATTTAATTTTAATTAGTATTGCAGGTATTTTAGTTAGCGGTATTGGCCATAGTTTATTTCTTCAAAGTATGCAAAGCTTGTCTGCTAGCCTTTCGAGTATATTTGCTACGTTACAACTTCCGTGTGCCGTACTTGCTAGCTGGGCTTTTTTAGCAGAACCAATAAGCCCCTCTATTATAATTGGCGGCAGCTTAATACTTGGGGTTGTTTTGTTGGAACAAATTCAAATTTTATATATACAAAATTCACAAAATTAATCTATAAAACCCTTTTAAAGACCTATAACAATTTAAGCACACGTCCCCTCTCCTATTTTATTGTAGGGTTGCAAGATTATTAAAAAATATACGTAACTTCTTATATCATTATTTTTAGTAGATCTTTTATTGCCACAATCGTTTTACCCTTACTCTGTTTTAAGTAGATGAGACTAAAACTATTTTTTTTAATAACCAATTCATTTTATACAACTCGTTATTACTTTGTTTAAAATTTTTTAAAAAATTCTTTATTACTTTAACTAAATAATTCAAACCTAAAATTTATTAACTTTTATATACTAATTTTAAACGCTCATTTTACCTCTAATATATCGGCCCAATTTGTCGTTGATTTTTGAGATAATTTATCTTGCTTCATTCTCCATTTTTTCTTTGGTCTGTGTGTTGTTGCTAAACAAATACTATGTCTACCCCACTTTGAATTAATTCTATCTACAGCTATCATTACCTTATCTTGCTTTTGTTGGTGTGATTGCAAAGATCTATTTAAAATTGAATATTGAATCGTAGTAGCCGAGTTTATCTGATCTAGTATAATTCCTGATTTTTTATAAATTAACCCCGTTTTATAAATTTTGTCTAAACTCGCCATTGCATATTGGGCAATATAAAGCGTGTCTGAACTAGGTATTGGTAATGTTACTTGTGCATAATGTTTATAAATTTTATCTGTAAATCGATTGGTTAATAATAGTATTGTAAATGATAATACTTTACTGTTTTGTGCACGCAATTTTTCTGCTGCTCGTATAATATTTTCCGCCAATGCCCCTTTTATATCATTTATATCTGTTAAAGGCCGTGCAAAACTTTTAGAACTTATAATTGTTTTTTTTGCTGGATTTTCTTTCACCAATTTAATTGCCGGAATCCCCATTAACTCTAACTTCATTCGCTCGCCATGAACATGACATATTTTTTTTAATAACCATAACGACGCATGCTTAATATGATAGGCAAAATGTATATTTTTTTTTCTTAACCGTGTTGAAAACCCAGGCCCTACTCCCCATATATCGGCTACCGGCACTGTTTTTAGAACATGCTCTTCATTGTAATCATGAATATTAAATACGCCAGTATGAGACCGTTTTGCCATATGATTAGAAATTTTTGCTAACGTTTTACTTTTTCCAAATCCAACACCTACAGGAATCCCTGTTTCGGCTAAAATTTTTTGACGAATTTTATTTCCTAACTGGGTATAATTAAGCCCCTTATTTGTAAATAATATAAACGATTCATCAATAGAATAAACTTCTAAATCAGGAGAAAATTCTCGTAATACACTTACTACGCGTTCAGACATATCTGCATATAACGTATAATTAGATGAAAGACACACCACTTTATAATGATCTATTAATCGCCTACATTTAAATAAGGGTTCCCCCATTTTAATCCCTATTTTTTTAGCTTCATTCGATCTCGATACCACACATCCATCGTTATTTGATAACACTACTACAGGTTTTCCAATTAATTTCGGATTAAACACTCGCTCACACGACACATAAAAATTATTTCCATCTACCAAACAAAACATACCAATTTAAACTGTACCACTTATACTAGTGGTTATAAACATTTTAAAAAAATATAATAGTTAATAAAATTAAAAAATTAATTAGCAAGCATAAAAAAAATGTTAATAACTATGTTATTTTGCGCTAGAAACACACT
>CAXBWG010000038.1:0-10537 GCA_963979105.1 uncultured bacterium
GTAAATCAAGGGGGAAAGGGGGGTGTGATAACTCCCCCCAAAAAGCTCAATTTAGTAATATTTTTAAACTAAAAAAACAATAGCAAGATAATGCAAAAAAAAGCCCCCCCATTTTCTACAGTTCATTATTTTAGATATTTCAAAATAAAGAAGAAGGTTTTTTTAAGTTTAAACTACTACATAAACTAACCCTTCAGCTATTATGTTACTCAAACGAAATTGGCCAGTTAGTAACTACTATAATAAACAGGAAAGTAAATATTAGGTGGTATTGGCACTTGCCTAAATCAAGAATTGCTACCTGTTTTTGCAAAAAAGAAACCCAACTAATAATCCAAGACTTGCAAAGCCTACTAGATAGGAGCTTAAGATATTTTGTTGTTGAGTTAAACTGTTATAGTTAGCCTCTGCCTTAGCATATGCACTTTTTGCACAAGTGTTCCATTGAGCTAAAGTGGTTTTGGGTTGAAGATGAGCTTCTCCCATAATTTTTCCTTGTAAATAGTTATAATTCATATCCGATACTTGAAAAAAATTATTTTTATTATTTTCATCTGGAAAGTACTTCTTAAATTTCTCAGAAGGTTTTTTTTGACGGAATGCTTTTATTGATGATTTAGGAATTCTATATCCAAACCCTTGGAAATCTTGTTGGTCTAAAGGTAAAAATAATTGGGGAGACATAATTTCTGTCGTATTATAAAAAGTTTCAAATGTAGCCTTATAGTGTTCGAGGTTTGTAATAACTATATTACTTCGTTCAAATGAATCTAATAACTCAATCGATAGATCAATATTTTCTAAGTCATCTTTAATATAATTGTTTATGTGTTTTATAAACGAAAGAAAAAGTATTTTGCTTTTTTCAATGGAGAACCTGCTTAATTCAAATCTACTTAACATTCTTAATCCTATAAAAACAGAAGTATCACTATTTAAAAGTTCTTTAAACATTTGTTTACACATTATTTTAATATATGGCAAATGTCCTCTTTGGTTTTCATTGGTATCAATTCCCAGTTTTGTAAGATAGGCTAACACATTTAATTGAGTCTCTTCATTAACTCCATGAAATTGTGACGCAATAATATCTAAATCTGCATAGTTAATATTAGAAATGTCAGACTTTAAAATAGTACCAATATAATGAGCTCCTTTGTTGTATCTCTTCTCAATATCTTTTATAAATCTGTCGAAAAAAGAATCAGCTCGTTTATTAAAATTATCCATAAACGTTTTGTGCAAGCTTGCCTGTGTATGATTATATAAAAAAGGTGTTTGAGCTTCTTTAAATACGTCTTCACATGGTGGATCTAATTCTAAATTTGTAAAATTTTCAAGTAGATTGGGCTGGTTTAAGCTTGAAACATTTAAACGTGAGTTTGTACGGGTATGAGTTATTGTCCCATTTATAAGGCTTCCAAATTCACAAGTACCACTGCGGTAAGTTCCTGAAAGTTGTCCCGTAAAATATTCAATTTGACACGGACCTATAATTTGACACTCTTTATTTCGCTCTCCTGTTTCTTTATTGCCATTAGGACGAATTACTGTTCCCTTTGTAAATTCATTGTCTTTAAAGGTTCCTGTTTCAGTGATATTAGTATCCGATCTTATTCGAGTACAGTTTTCTCCATGTAAAGTTCCATCTTTACGGGGGCCTATTTCTATTGCATCTCTATCGAAATGAGTTAATTTTCCATTTTTAAATATGCCAAATTCAAAGATTCCATCTTCTTCATACTCAGAAGTTTGTCTTATACCGCTACCATGAAGTTTATTATTTAAAAATTCACCTTCTTCTCTTATGCCATTTGCATAAGTTCTTTTTCCCTTTATTAATAAGCTATTTTCAAAAATACCAACTTCAATTTTTCCACTAGAATAATCAATTACACCTTTAATCAATTCATTGTTTTCAAAAGTGCCTTTAAGAGTTTTTTCTTTTTTAGGATAGATACGAGTACAGTTTTCACCATGTAAATCTCCATCGTTAAAAGTTCCTATATCTTTTCCCCCACTAGAATAAGTTGTCGTTCCTTTGATAAGGGTATCTTCTTTAAATTCACCTTTTAAAACAGTTCCATCTTCGAAGGTTTTTTCACAGTATGAACCTTCAAGTCTTTCATTTAATTTAGAACACTTAACTATTCCATTAGGTACTAAATTGTCTGATGCGGAAATAGGTGTTTCTGTGTTAAGGGCAAGGGGCTCAGGTTTTCTTGATTTCTCAGAGCTTATAGCTGTTGTTTTGGAACACAACCCTGTTGGTGCATTAGTGGAAATTGTAGGTGTCGTTACTATCATTAATTTACCTCATTTTTAATTTAGTCTATTGATATATTCTTTAAAAGTTAATATTTAAATTCCATAAACTATTTTGTTATCGTGAAAAAAATTAAAATAATTTCATTTATGTTGTATTAAAAAATTAAATAATGATTATTTTTTTATTAGAACTACAAATTTAAAACCGTCTTCATAAATAGTTAATAGGAGTGGTCTAGAATTTGTTATTAGTTTTTCATAATCTGTTAAAGAGTTAATATCTCGATTATTGATTTGTGTAATGATTTGACCTTTTGTTAATCTATATTTAGCAGCAGTACTTCTTGGGTCAACAGCGGAAATTATCACGCCAGAAACAGCATTAGGAATTTGAAGTTGTCTTCTAATTTTTCTGTTTAAATTAATAACTTTTAGTCCTAAGTTATTAATCTTAGAGGTGTTCAAGGCTGGCTTAGGTGAAGTTAACGTAAAGTAAATATTTTTTTGTATTCCATTTCGCTGAAGCATACAATATGTTTTTTGATTTAGTTTTAGTTCTGAAATTCGTGATCGTAACGTTAAATAATCCGTAACTTTTTTTTTATTTAGTTCTGTAATAAGATCACCAATTTGAATGCCGGCTTTATCTGCAGCTGAGCCTGGTATTACATCTACAATAAGAGCTCCTTGTTTTGTTTTTAAGTTATATTTTTTTACTAAATCATTGGTAATGGGCTGAACAGTTACCCCAAGCATGCCACGACGAACGTTGCCATATTTAATAATATCTTCCATCACGCGTTTTGCCATACTAATTGGTATGGCAAATCCAATTCCCATATACCCACCACTTTGAGTAAATATAGCAGTGTTAATTCCAATTAATTCGCCTTTTATATTAAGCAAGGCTCCCCCTGAATTTCCTGGGTTAATCGCAGCATCCGTTTGAATGAAATCTGCATAATTTTCAACATCTACAACCCCAGATCTGCTTTTAGCAGAAATAATTCCTACTGTTACAGTACCTGCAAGTCCAAATGGGTTTCCAACTGCAATTGCCCAATCTCCAACTCGAATAGAGTCTGAATTTCCAAATTTAACAAACGGTAAATTAGTATCATCTATTTTTAAAATAGCTAAATCCGTTTTTTTATCTGAGCCAATCATGCTAGCTTTAAATTCCCGACCATCATTTAACGTAACTGTAATTTCATCTGCGCGTTGAACAACATGATGATTAGTTAAAATATGCCCGAATTTAGAGACAATAACACCCGAACCCAGGCCTTCACGTTGCTGAGCTCCTCTATAACTATCAAAGAAATGATCAAAATAAGGATCGTTATAAAAAGGAGATGATCTATAAGATTGCACTGTACGAATACTACTAATACTAACAACCGCAGGCTTTGCAATATCTGCAACCAGATTAAATGCAGAACTTGTTTCGTGTAATTTTGTTAATGAAGAGTTGAGTTGAGCATAAATAAAGTTAGTTTGCAGAAAAAAAATAAACGTACTAACAACGGTTATAATAATCAAATTGACTTTTAAAAAATTAAACTTAATCATAGTAGTTGTAATTTTAGCATAGCAAAAACTAATCTGTAACGTATTGCACATTAAACACAAGCATAAGTATAATAGTTTTTATGACGGATTTATTATTAGAAATTTTAAGTATTGCGTCTCCTACATTTCACGAATCCAAAAAAATTGAGTTTATTCAAAATTGGCTTCAAAAAAATGCTTTCGAAGGAGAATTAACTCGCCATAACAATAATTTAATTTACGAAATCAATGTAGATAAGTCTCTTCCTACAATCGGCCTAATTGGGCATTGCGATGTTGTTCCTGCTCATTTTGAACCCAAAATAGAATCCGGGAAAATTTATGGAGCAGGTGTTTCAGATATGCATGCTGGCTTTGTTGCTTTTTTAGACCTGCTTAAAAAAACGGATGTAAAATTAAAATATAATATTGTGCTAATTATTTATTGCCAAGAAGAAGGAACCCCATTAGAGAAAAATGGTTTATATGATGTAATTAAACACCATAAACAAAAAGTAGAGCAAATCGATGTCGCTATTGTTGGTGAACCAACAGATAATACACTTCAGTTAGGCTGTGTAGGGTCTTTACATGTTAATGTTTGTGTTTATGGAAAAGCAGCTCATTCTGCTCGTCCCTGGACGGGTGAAAATGCATTGTATAATGCATTACCTCTTATAAATCATATGGCAAATTTAAAAGAAAAAACGGTAGACGTTAATAATTTAGAGTTTAAAGATGTTATTAGTATTACAGAATGTGAAATTAGCAAAGGCAGAACAACTATTCCAGATGAATGTATATTAAATATAAATTACAGATTTGCTCCTAATAAATCCCAACAAGAAGCTTTTGCGTTTGTTCAAGAGTTAGTGAAAAATCAACTCGATTGTAAATATGATCTAACATTAGTAGATAGTGTGCCTGCAGGAAAAATAATTAATTCAGATCTTTTAGAAGACTGTATTAACCAGCTAGGATTTCGCATACAAGCAAAACAGGCATGGACAGATGTAGCTCAATTGTCTGAATTAGCAATACCTAGCTTTAATTGCGGACCAGGCCATCAGGCTCAAGCTCATACAAAAAATGAGTATGCTAGTTTAGCGCTAATTTCTGAATATGCAAAAAAATTAAAACAATTAATTTATACCAAATAAAGGAGATCAAAAATGACAACGTGTTATATAGCTATAGGACTAAGAAGAAAACGTAATGATACATGTTTAGATGTATATTTTCCTGAAATTAAAAAAGTAGAGATTAATGATTCTCAGTTAAATGAGATAAATAAAAGGTTTGTTTCTAAATCTGAGTTAACTGTAGAGTTAGAAACCCAGTTAACAGGTAAATATAGTGATCAGTTATTAAATTCAGAAATAAACTCTGATGATTATGCAAGCTCAGATGTAGGTGTTTTTTGCTTATCCAGTCTAGATGATGAGATTAGGTGTGTCGAAGAGGCTTTTTTTAAATTGCAATTATTATCTCAACGCCATGTAAAACCACATCAACTTAATTTAAATAAATTATTTGGTACTTTAAATAATCTTGCGTGGACTAATAAAGGACCTATTTTATTAGAAGACTTAGATTATATGAGAATTCAAACAAAGTTAGCAGGTGATGAATTAGGTGTTAGTCATGTAGATAAATTTCCTTATTTAGTTAATTATCATGTGCCAAGTGGGGTAAGAATAGCCGCTGGTTCGCAAGTAAGATTAGGGGCTTATTTAGGTGAGGGAACAACAGTTATGCCTGCAGGTTATATTAATTTTAATGCAGGGACCATAGGAAATGCTATGGTAGAAGGTAGGATATCTGCAGGTGTTGTAGTAGATGCACAAACAGATATTGGTGGGGGAGCCTCAATTATGGGAACCCTTTCAGGCGGAAATGATCATGTGATTTCTGTCGGTAAAAAATGTTTATTGGGTGCAAATTCTGGAATTGGAATTTCTTTAGGTGATGGTTGCACAGTTGCTGCAGGGCTATATGTGTATTCGGGTAAAAAGGTATATTTATTAAATAAAGAAAACGAACCTGTGAATTTAGATGGAACTAAAGTTGATTCTGGTAAAAATGTGGTTAAAGCAAGCCAACTATCGGGACGTGATTATTTATTATTTATAGAAGATTCACAAACAGGACAATTGTTTTGTAAACCTAATTCAAAACTAATTGAATTAAATGAATCTTTGCATGTAAATTAAATATATCTATGATAGAGCTAAAAACGCCATACTATAGCCTTGTTGATGTCTATAGGCATTTGCTCAAGATAAATTCGCATTTAGTTCGGGGTGTAACACAGTTAGAGCTAAAACAAATTTTAGGGTTTCATCCGTTAAATAATGAACCTGCTTATTTGGCAGTTGAAGTATTTTTAACTATTAAAAAAGACATTAAAATTCAATTGCTTCATTCAAATCTAGGATATCTATATTTTAATAAAGGTGATGTTTTAGAAAATTTTAAATTAGATAAAAAAAAGTTTTATTTTGATTTTCAAGTTTCAAATAACACACAAATTTCTCATAGAGACGAAATAAAATTTTCAAGCACTGGGCATACTAATTGGAAGGCTACATTTGATTATGAAGAAATATTTGATCATTTTGGGCTAGCGGGTAACGATGATTTCGCACCTTTTGTTGGGTTTTATACATTAAAAGATTAAGTGGAATTAGAGTCGTTTAATAAACATTTAGAGATTAGCTCTGTGCCGATTTTAATATAAGATATTTTTAATGTGTTTTTAAAATTTATACTATTAATTAATAATTTTTTTAGAACCTGTCTTTTATAAAAAGAAAAAAATGAAAATCAAAAGTATAGTTATTTATTTTCTTTTGCTGCTTGAGATAGATATTTTACATAAATAGTAATTGCATGTAAGTCTTTTGGAAGTAATTTTTTTCCATACCCTCGCATTGGGCCCACCCCATAATATATACTATTTAAAATTTCATTTTCAGAAGATCCATAAATCCATTCATCATCTATTAAATTAGCACCTTTGTACGAGCCTTGTCCGTAAACTCCATGACATTTATAACAACGTTGTTTATATTCAAATTGGCCAATTCCAAGTATTTGGTTATTATTATATAAGTCTTGCCATTGTGATTTAGGTAAGAGTTCTAGAGGTGTAAGACTAGTTTTTTGTGTTGCAAAAAAGCGAAATGACCACATTAATCCAATTAGACAGGTTAGGAAAATGATAGATATTAAAAATTTTTCTTTTTTTTGCATAAAATAATTATAGAGATAATTACATCTAATTGTTAGTATATAAATAAGACAATTTATAATTTAAGGGAATTAAAAAATGAAAAAGTTACCTTTGTTTTTATTTGTAGGGATAATTATATCTACAGTTGTATTAAGTTTGTTTTTCTTTATTCATAGATTTTTTGAAACACAATCACAAACAATTCAAACTGAATTGTTAAATGATATAGCAAATCAACTAAATCAAACTGTAATCGAAAAAACAACTAATTACTTAATGCCAGCAGAAATCTTGGCAAAATCCACTTCAAGTCTTATAAAACAAAATATAATTCAGCTTGATAATTATAATCAAGTAGAGGTGTTTTTATTAAGTTCTATAAAATCTTATTCTCAAATTGCAAAACTCTATATTTCAGATAAAGATGGAAACTTTTCGATGGTATTTAAAGATAAGAATAAAACGTTATCATCAAAAAAAATCGAAATAAATAAACAAGAAGAAACTATTATTAAACGAAATAAATACGATCAGATTATTAGTAGAAAAACAAAAAAAGATAAGTATGATGCAAAGACCAGGCCTTGGTTTATTGGAGCAAATCAAACAGAAAAATTGTATTGGACCGATTTATATATATTTTATACAGGAAAACGTCCTGGGATTACTGCCTCATATCCCATTTATGATATGAATAATAAGTTTAATGGGGTAGTTGGTGTAGATATTGAACTTGCTAAAATTTCTGAGTTTTTATCATTGCAAAAAAAAATATATAACGCACAAGTAATTATATTAGATGAAAAAGATCAAATAGTAGCTCAACCCGATAATATTTCATTTACTACTTTAGAAGACGGGGCTATTATGCCTCAGACAATTCAAGATATTGAAGACGAAGTAGTAAAAAAAGCAATTTCTGAATACAAATCTACGCTATTAGATCGATTTGAAATTAAAAATGAGTTAACTTCATATTTTGTTTCTTTGGCATCATTTCCCGAATACTTTGGGAAAAAATGGAATATTTTAATAATTCTACCAAAAGCAGAGCTCATCAACTTTAGTACAAATAGTTCTACATTAGATTTAATTTATATTATTGTCTTGCTATTATTTTCGCTGTTACTAACATTAATTATTACATTTGTAATACTTAATCCGATAAGTTCACTTATTGAGGATTTTGATAGGTTAGAAAAAAATAATATTCAGGATAAAGTGCCCACATCAATCATCTCGGAAATATCTCAATTGATTAACGTATACCTTAAACTAAAACACAAAAGTATAACTAAACCAAAGTAATGTTTAATTTTTGATTGTTATGGGTAATATTAAGTGTGATTAATTTTTCATTACATTTAATTGATATAACATTTGTAATTAAATGTCTTTTATCTATTTCTATAGGATTTATTCTTGGTTTAGAAAGAGAATATCGTGCTAAACCGGCAGGGCTAAAAACCTATGCCATGATTTGTTTGGGCGCAACTTTTTTTACACATATTTCACTTTCTTTTTCCTCACCTGCAGATCCTAGTCGGATAGCGGCTCAAATAGTTTCTGGGTTAGGTTTTATTGGTGCGGGTGCAATTTTTCAATCAAAACGTGTTATAACAGGCCTTACAACGGCTTCTACTTTGTGGGTAGTTGGTTCTTTGGGGACTTTAGTGGGAATAGAAATGTATTTAGAGGCGTTTTTTGGCTTGACTGTAATTTATATGTATATGTTTTTATCTCGAATCATTCAAAATAAATTGGTTAGATATACAAAGTATACGCTTGAGGTCATATTAGAAAATAAGGGAGCCTTAGATGCTTTTCTCGAATTATTTAATAAGAAAAAAATACCAATTATTAAACAGAAATGGAAAGAAAATAACATGCAGTTTTCACTTGAATTAACTTATATTTATAAAAAAAGTAGCCATTCATTATTAATTCAAGAATTTAATAAATTAGATCATGTAAAACAAATTAAGATATAAGTGTACAATTATTTAATTAATTTTAGATTTACTCATATTCAATAATCCATAATTATTTAATTCGTTTTCGGGAATAGATTTAGGGTATTCTTGTGAGGTATTAAAAGTTTCTCCGAATTTAGTTTGAATTAATTGATCTTTTTGTAGTTTTTCTAATTCTAATTTATATTTTTCATTAATATTTTGGTTAAAAGAAATTATATCTTTAATGGAGCTATTTTCAATAATTATTTGATTTGTTTCAACATTAATAAAAATGTTTTTTGTTAAATTTGAGTCATCAAAAAAATGTGAGTAAGACTGTTGATTGATTAAGTTGTCTGAATTTAGACATTTTTTTACAGTAGCTGCAATTGGTGAAATAAATGGATTTAGCATATCAGAATAGCCCCAAAATCCAATCATTACAAATTGAGAAAATTTTTCTTTTGATTCATATTTGTCAAATACTTCGTTTAAGGCTTTTGTAATAAGTTTTTCAACATTATTATTAAAATGAAATATTGCAGTGCCATTTTCTCCAAAAGCGACTAAACATATACAGCTCTGAATATTATGACAACTTAAAAGTTTAACCCCTGAATTGTTTTTTGTATATCTAAAAGAATTTTCTAAAATCACATCAGAAATGTCTAGAATATTTTTTGTAAGTGTCAATTTTTGAGAAGAAAAGTTAATGTCTAAGAGTTTTTCTTTTAAAACAGTATCTTCATTTTGTTTTATGGGGTTGATAACTACTGCAGTATTTTTAATAATTTTTTTTAAAATAACTAATTGCTTACTATCCTCTAAGATATAAAAGTTATTTATTTTATGTTGGTTTTTTTGTTTGTTTAAAAAATTCCTAATTAATGTAAATAATGAAACAAGAAGAGCTAAATTAAAAATATAGCTCAATGAATAGTTGTAATTGTTTTGTGGTGATAGGTGTTTTAGCATTTTTTAATTTTTATATTTTATGATATTTTATGATATTTTATGATATTTTTTTTATTTAACTATAATTAATACTATGTATTTTAAAAAATTATCATAAAATATTATATTTATCAATGTTGTGTCATTGTTAAAATATTGCGTATAAATAGTGTATAATTTAGTTATGTTTCAAGTAATAGTATGTGTTGCCTTAATTGTTAGTAATTGTTTTGCAGCAGAGCAATTTAAAAAATCTAGCTATACTACAGTCTCTTCAAAAGCAATTGTCGCAACGCAAGATAAATATGCGACACAAGTAGGTATTAATATTTTAAAAAATGGTGGAAATGCAATAGATGCAGCCGTTGCAATTGGGTATGCAATGGCAGTGACTCATCCTCAGGCAGGTAATCTTGCCGGAGGTGGTTTTATGATGATTTATTCAGTAAAAGATAAAAAAACATATGCACTAGACTATAGAGAAGTAGCTCCATTTAAAGCAACTGAAACTATGTTTTTAGATGAAAATAATAATGTAGATACTCAAAAATCTAGATTTAGTATTTTGTCCACA
>CAXBWG010000039.1:0-10409 GCA_963979105.1 uncultured bacterium
CGGGCAGGTCCCTTCTTCCCAGATTTAGGGTTTTTTAAAAAAGAATATCAAATACATTTTTTTCATTCTTTTGGAGTATAAAAAAATGAACTTCTTGAAAAGTTAGGCTAAGAATTTATATAATAAAAATTAGTGTAAGTCTCTTAGAAATTCGGTAGACAAAATTATATGAAATAATTAGCAGCAATTGGCATTCGCCTTCCAACACCAAATGATTTTGTTGTTACCCTTAAAGGTGTTGCTGCTTGTGTTCTTTTAAATTCATTATTATTTATTTTTTTTATAATATCTGTTACCAATTTCGAATCGTAACCTAACGCAATAATATCTGCAGCAGATTTTTTATATTCAATATAATTAGAGATAATATCATCTAACTGTTCGTATGGTGGCAAACTATCACTATCGAGCTGTCCAGGGCGTAATTCCGCAGTTGGCGGCTTTGTAATAGAATTCTCAGGTATAACTTCTCCATCTTTATTAATATAGTGAGCCAATTTATAAACCAATGTTTTAGGAACATCAGCTAATACACTTAATGCCCCACACATATCTCCATAAAGGGTACAATAGCCCATTGCTAATTCAGACTTATTTCCAGTTGTTAATAATAACGCTTTCGTTTTATTGGAAATCGCCATTAAAATAAGACCTCTTATGCGAGACTGAATATTTTCTTCTGTAGTATCTGGACTATAATCTTTAAAAATAGAATTTGTCTGATTTAAAATACTACTATAAATATCATTTATTTTGATTTTATCAAATTCAATATTGCAATTTTGGGCTAGCTTTTGTGCATCTATCACACTTCCCTCAGAGGAATACATAGATGGTAATGCAATGGCATAAACATTTTTTGCACCTACTGCTTTATATGCAAGCGCACAAGTTACAGCTGAATCAATTCCCCCAGAAACACCTAAAACAACTTTTTTAAATCCTGTTTTTTTAACATAATCTTTTATTCCAAGAACAAGAGCGTCATGTAAAAATGATATATCGTCTTGAATATACCTTATACTTTTAGAAACTTGATTTAGATTAAAAATTTTAAAATCTTCATTAAAGAAATCAAGTTGTGTGATAATCTCTGCTTTTTTATTTAGCGCAAAACTTCCTCCATCAAAAATTAATTGATCGTTTGCACCAACTTGATTAACAAAAACAACGTCAATTCCATTTCTTTTTGCAATATCAGATAAAATTTCAACACGTTTTTGGTGTTTATTATACTCAAAAGGCGAGGCTGCAATATTAACTAAAATATCTATCTTTTGCTTTAATAATGATTCTATAGGTTTAATTTCTTTATTGAAATCATTTTCTAACCAAGGAAATTTCCACATATCCTCGCATATTGTTAATCCTATTTTTTTTCCTTTTAATTCTATTGTCGTTAATTTTTCTGCTTGATGAAAATAACGTTTTTCATCAAACACATCATAGTTTGGTAATTTAGATTTATGTTGAATAGAAATTATCTTTCCATGTTGAATAACAATAGCTGAATTATATAAATTATCAGATTCTTTATATGGGGTTCCAATAATTATAGCGGCATCTGTTAAAGATTTACTTTTTAATAAAATTAGATTTAATGACGCCTTAATTTGGTTAATAAACTCAGGATAGGTTAACAAATCTTTTGCTGGGTACCCTGTTAATACGCATTCAGAAAATATTATTAAATCTATTTTTTTTTTCTGAACATTTTCTAAAGATGAAATAATTTTATTAGTATTCGTTTGAATATCGCCAATAACGGGATTTAATTGAACTAAAGCTACATTAAACATTTGATATAAATAGTAACAGATTTTATTTAATGATTCTATTTGAATAAGCTATATTTTAATATGAACCGAAAAGGAAACGAAGTAAGGGGGGGAACTTCTATTTCCTTCTCGGTCTTTTTATTATCGTATAAATAATTAATTTAATTTCAGTTTAAAGTATCGAAATTTTGTGTTTCTTTTTTTTATTCTAAAATTAACGATTTTATTTCATCAAAATCAATTTTTTTCTCTGAAGAAGAGTCTATGTCTACAATTTCCGAAAGAAGTAGTTTCTTTTCATTTTGTAATTGATTTATTTTTTCCTCAATAGTCCCTGCACAAATAAGCTTATAAACTATAACCTTATTTTTTTGTCCCATACGATGAACCCTATCTGTTGCTTGAGCTTCAATAGCGGGGTTCCACCATGGATCTATATGAATAACATAATCAGCTGCAGTTAAATTAAGCCCTACCCCTCCAGCTTTTAATGAAATTATAAATAACATTGGGTCTTTTCCATCTTGAAACCTGTCTACGGCATCCATTCTCTTTTTACCTGAAATACTGCCATCTATACGTTCAAATTTTATACCTTGAGCTTCAATCCATTTCTGAATAATATCTAACATAGATGTAAATTGACTAAAAACAACCACTTTATGGCCTTCATCTATCAATTGTTCACATTTTTGCTTTAACATTTCGAATTTAGCAGATTCAATTGATAAATCTTTAAAATCTTTGATTAAACCAGGGTGTGTACATACCTGACGTAACCGCAATAATGCAGATAACATATTTAGTTTATTTCGTTTATTTTTAGAAACTTGAACACCTTTTTTAGCTGCATCTAAAACAGTCTTATATAACTGCATTTGCTGATCTGATAACGGACATTCTAAAGTAATCTCTGTTTTTTCAGGTAAACTTTCTAAGACTTCCTTTTTTTCTCGCCTTAAAACAAAGGGCTTTATCTTAGCTCGCAACATAGTTCTATCTGAAGACTTAATAAGTTCATCAAATTGATTTTTATTTCCTAAATAATTTGGCATAATAAAATCAAATAAATTCCATATATCTTGCAAATGATTTTCTATAGGCGTGCCTGTCATAACTAATTTAAATTGACCTTGAAGTCTCTTTATAGCTTTAGATACTTGAGCTTGAGGATTTTTTATCGCTTGAGCTTCATCTGCTAATATACTTTTAAAAGGGATGTTTTTTAGTAATTCAATATCGTTTTTTAATATCCCATACGATATGATTACATAATCATACTTGTCCATTCTTATAAGAGATTCCTGTCTTGTAGGACCCTGATAAATAAATACTTTTTTATTTATCAAAAACTTTTCAATTTCACGTTTCCAGTTAAATAATACCGTTGTTGGGCATACTACCAATGTAGTCCCTTCTACATGATTTAATGATGTATACGCTAATGTTTGAACAGTTTTCCCTAACCCCATGTCATCTGCTAATATTCCTCCAAGTTGAATATTAGACAATAAATTCATCCAATGAACGCCATAATGTTGATAAGGTCGAAGCTCTCCTTGAAATGAATTAGATAAAACAGTTTTAGCAATATCAAATGAATTAATTTGAGAAATTAATCCTTTTACAGATTGCTGATTGCTTTTAGTTTTTGTCATCATCATCAGTGGCATCATTTCTTTTTTTGAAAATGTTTTACCTACTTTAAATGCCCCCATTTGACTAAGCAGTTTAATTTCTTCTTGTGTTGATTTACTAATTTTGGCATAGCCTTTTTTTGTTTTTACATAGCCTTGGTTATCTACCATTAAACGACTAAGTTCTTGTAACGACACATTTTGACCTAGAACATCGCATGATGGCTCAAAGAAAAACCAATCATTAGAAGATGTTGAAATCTCAAAATCTAGTGTTACAGGATCCTCTATAACTGTAAAATCATCTACATTTGAATTTACTTTCCACCCTCTATCTTTAAGTTCTGGGACAACTGTTTCAAAAAACTTAGCAATATCACCTGGACTTGTTAATAAAAATGGAATATTTTGTTGTTCAAATAAATACATTAAATCTTGCTGAAAAATATCTTCCATTTTTGGCAATCTAGCCATAATTTTTCCTGTTTCACGATCTAAAATTTCATTATCTTTGTAAGTAGATTCAATAATTTCTTTTCCATATTCATAGGACAACAATGGTTGTAAGCAAGTGCCGTCATAATTAAGCGTTAAAAGTGGATTTGGAGTGATTTCTTGAGGAATTAAAAATTCTAAATTACCAATCACTTCCCATTTTAATAAATCATCATTCGGACCATAAATACTTTTCAAAAAAGACGTAATTGTTTCTGTTTCATTAAAGCATATTGGACCTTCATCAAATATTTTATTAATAAAATCATATGTAGATTTATTAATTTTACGCAAAACTCCTCTAGAATATAAATATATTAATGACTCATCCATTAAAAATAAAAAATTTGTTGGATGTTTTTTTAGAAATGATTTATTCATTAATTTACAAATTAATTTATAACCCGATTGTTCTACTACTATTGAAACAGGAAGCTTTTGATTAAACGATAATTTAATTTGTTTATTGTTATCTCTAATTATTATTGGAATATTAAATTTTTTTATCTTTAGAAAAAAATGCAAGACATCATCATCATTTTTTATTCCATAAACTAATTTTGCCTTATAACTAAATTTTTTAGTTACGCGACTTATATAATATAAAAATGATTGATTAGACTCTGAAAGACGTTTATTTGCATATAAGAATTGCATTAGTTCAGATAGCTGCAAGGAAAGACGTTTATTTCTATATAAAACCTCGTAGGTTAATAAAAGTCTTTTTTGTACATCTTCAACAAAACTTGCTGTTACCTTTAATTCATCCATAATAAATCTTGTAATTTTTATAATTTATATAACATTTTTCAACAAATTTTAATTTAAATGATTTTGCTTAAAAGATAAAATTTGTTGACTATTAATGTTAAGGATATCATATAAATTTTTATTTCGGTATAGCATTTTATTTAACTCGTTTAATACCCTTTTTGATCTCTTATATGACGAAATCATTATTACCTGATCAACGCCTGCTTTTACAGAAAAAACCCACGCATCTTTAAGCGTGTATGCCGATTTTATTGCGCCCATATTAATATCATCACTAAAAATTAATCCTTCAAATTTCATGTCCTCAATTAAAATATCTGTTACCATTTTCTTTGATAAACTAGCAGGATAACGTGAATCTATACTAGGATACATGACATGGCCAACCATCACCGCATTTGCACCATTGGAAATTAACTTAAAAAACGGATATATATCATAAGATTCTAATGACATAGGATCTGAATGAATAGGCAAATTATAATGAGAATCTGCTTTTGTTTGGCCATGACCTGGAAAGTGTTTTATTACAGATAAAATATTAAATTTTCTTTGCTGATCAATAACAATTTGTGCATATTTCGCAGTTACAAAGGGGTCGTGAGAAAAACTTCTAGATCCGATAACTATGTTTTCTATATCTCTTTTTACATCTACTACAGGGCTAAAATTAACGTTTATACCTACTTGAGCTAATTTCTTTGCATTTTCATAGTATTGCTGTGCAACATAATGAATATCTTTACTTGAATAGCTATTGGCAGATTTTAACTCAAATGAATTAAACTTTATTCGATTAACAGAACCCCCTTCTTGATCTATACAAAACAAATATAATTTATCTGGATTAAGAGATTTAATTTTTTGAATACTATTTTTTATATGTTTTGGATTAGAGTAATTAGAAGAAACAAAAACAACACCGCTAATATCAAACTCTTTTATAAGAGTTAACCATTTTTGTTTTATAGGATAATGATCTATTCCAATAATAGTATGATAGCCTGCAAGGTTGATGGCTATAATGTTAGCTGAAAAAAAAATACTAAATAAAAATAAAAAGTAAAATTTAATGATTTTAAAAAATCAAACCTGAACAACTTCTTTTAGCTCAGGAATATCTTCTCGTAACCTGTTTTCAATTCCCATCTTTAATGTCATTACAGATGAAGGGCAATTACTACATGCGCCTTGCATTTTTAGTGTTAGTATTCCATCTTCAAATCCAACTAACTCGCAATCACCACCATCCATGGCAATAGCTGGGCGAATTTCGTTATCTAAAATTTCATTTATTTTATTTATTACTTCAGAGTTTTCCTGAGTGTTATTTGCAAGTTTTTCTAAGTGAGATTTCTCAAAAAATTCTATATCTTGTGCACATAACTCTTTAATTATTTCACTTGTTGGTTCTAATACACTTTCCCAACCAGTATTTTCTTTCTTTGTAATAGAAACAAAGTTAGTTCCAATCATAACTCCAGTAATACCCTCTCCACCAAATAAGGCCTCAGGAAGTACAGACCCTATTGCTTTTTCTTTTGAATTAAAATCAATACTACCTCGTTCAAAAAAAGTAATATCTATTAAAAATTTTATAGTATTTGGATTTGGGGTAGGCATTGCCGTTAATTTAATTTCTTTTGCCATATTATTACTCCTTTATTCAGTTGATACTAGATGCTTGGAATTGTTATTACCCAGGGCATCTTCTAGTGCTCTCCAAACTAGAGCCGCACATTTAACTCTAATAGGATACTGCTTTACACCTTCAAACACAATTAATTTACCCAATAAATCTTTTTCAGATTCATCTTTCGTAACTAAATCAATAAATTGATCTTTTATTTTCATGACTTCATTTATTGTTTTCCCTCTTAAAATCTGTGTCATTAAAGATCCGCTTGCTTTAGATATAGCACATCCTTCGCCGACAAATGTAATATCTTCAATTACATCCTCTTCTAATTTAATCATAACTATATAATCATCACCACACAAGGGATTATGCCCATGAGAGTAATGTGTATGATCAGATAGTGTCTTAAAATTACGCGGGTTTTTGTTATGTTCTAATATCATATCTTGATATAATTTATTTAAACTCATTTAAAATAATCCACTACTTTTTTAAGCGAAGATACACACTTATCGATATCGTGTTCTGTATTATAACACCCAATAGATATTCTAGCAGTTGCAGGAACATTATATAATTTCATTAAGGGTTGTGCGCAATGATGCCCTACCCTTATTGCAACATTGGATTGGTCCATAACAGTTCCAACATCATGCGAATGCACGCCTTCTAATGTAAACGATACAATTGGAGCTTTATTTTTAGCCGTTCCTATTACTGTTACTGCAGGTATTTTGTTTAAATCATTCATTAATTTATCAAACAGCAAAGATTCATGTTTCGCAATATTATTAAAGCC
Organism: uncultured bacterium; assembly: GCA_963979105.1. Classification (GTDB taxonomy): domain Bacteria; phylum Margulisbacteria; class Marinamargulisbacteria; genus CAXBWG01. The sequence goes on from CAXBWG010000039.1 coordinate 7,123, forward strand.
CAAACTTAATAAAAAATCTATTGCAGCACCAAGACCAATTATTTCAATAATTGCAGGAGTACCGGCCTCAAATCTTGCAGGTGGTTTTGCAAACGTTGTTTCTTCAAAAGAAACAGTTTCAATCATATCTCCTCCGGTCTGATAGGGTCCCATTTGAGCTAAGATTTCATACTTTCCATATAGTATACCAATGCCCGTTGGGCCGTAAATTTTATGGCCTGAAAAACAATAAAAATCACAATCTAAATCTTGAACATCTACTTTGCAGTGCCCTACTGCTTGAGCTCCATCCACCAATACAACAGCTGACGTATGTTTTCGCACATACTGAATTATTTCTTTAATTGGATTTACAGTTCCTAAAACATTCGAAATATGAGTAATGGCTACAATCTTAGTATTCTTTGTACATTTAGCTTTAAAATCATCTAAATCTAATTCGCCATTTTGTTTTATATTAGCTACTTTTAATTGATCTGAATTACACACTTGTTGCCATGGAACAATATTTGCATGATGCTCCATTTGTGTAATTAATACGTCGTCTGTGTCTTTCAAGTTTGCTTTCGCATAACTTTGAGCTACTAAATTAATCGCCTCTGTTGTGCCTTTTACAAATATAATTTCATTATCGGAATTGGCATTAATTAATGATTTTATTTTTGTTCTAACTGCTTCACACATTATTGTAGCTTGTTGACTTAAATAATATATTCCACGATGAACAGTGGCATTATCATTTGCGATAAAATCTCGCATTTGATTAATTACACAATCTGGTTTTTGTGTGGTCGCAGTACTATCTAGATAGACAAGCTCTGGGTGCTTTTTAAATACAGGAAACTGCTTTTTTAATAAGTCCATTATCTAATTAAATATTAATTTTAGATAAACTAGATTTAATGTAATTGTCTAATTTAGTTTTAAGAGTATTATCTTTAATATTAATTATAATCTCTTCAGCAAACCCATAAACCAATAACGCCTTTGCTTGCTTAGGTGTTAACCCACGGCTAGTAATATAAAATATTTCTTCTGGGTTTAATTGGCCAATCGTACTTCCATGAGCACATAGCACATCATCTGCATCTATTTTTAACTGCGGTCTAGATAATACTCGGGCATTATCAGATAGTAATAATGTTTTATTAGACTGAGTAGAATCTACTCCGTGAGCGCCTTCTTGAACAAAAACTAATCCAGAAAATTCTGCAATAGCTTTATCATCTAAAATATTTTTAAAAAATTGAGCTGCTGTACAGTTTTTTGAATAATGATTTATCTTTAAGTGATTATAAAACTGTTCGTTATCTTTTAAAATTCCAACACCTGAACATTTTAAATCTGCACCTTCTTCATAAAAATGAACTTCTGTATCGTGTCGTACAATCCTTGAGTTTGTTACAAATGTCAAATGAGAACATTTAGAATTTTCATATAAATAAATCATAGAATGAAAAAAAGATGCAGCTTTATGATCTTTAAATATATGATAAATAGATAGATCAGCTTCTTTTTCAGCTATAATATGAAATGACGTATTTACTGCATTTTCTTCTTGCAAGTAATTCTTATGTTCAACAACAAAATTTGAACTAGTATTTTTTTTTGCCTTAATTACTACCTTACTTATTGTAGTAACATCTTTTTCATCACAAGATGAAATATTTGAAATTTTTACAGTATCTTCTATATTACCATTTACAGTTATCATAATTATTTTTTTAGATTGTATAGAATTTAAAGTAGAAATAGAACTTGTACTTGTATCTAAGTTTAGTCTTTGTAAATCACCTGAAGGGTATGTCTCTACAATTTCAAGATTTGATAGCTTCTTCGAAACAGCAACCAGATTTCCATTAACAATACAAATATCGGCAGATATATCATTGGTTTCATGTATTTTCCTACATGGATTTAATAACACAGAATGAAGATGATCCGGTGCCCAATATAGCCAATTCTCATGAGCTGTTGTTGGAAACCCTTCAATATTAAACTTTTTTTCTAAAGTATTTTTATAATCATTCACACTAGTATTAAATATTTCAGATAGTGAATCTTTTGTAATTTCTTGAGTCATTTTAATTCCTGTTATCCTATTTAGCTATTAGCTCATAACCTTTTTCTTCTAATTCTAAAGCAAGGTTTTTATCTCCCGATTTAACAATTTTTCCATCGGACATAATATGAACCTTGTCTGGCACAATATAATTTAATAAACGCTGATAATGGGTGATTACAATAATCATTTTATCTTCATTTTTAAATGTATTTATCGCATCAGCTACTTGTTTTAACGAATCAATATCTAAACCAGAATCAGTTTCATCTAAAATAACTACTCGGGGATCTAATATTAATAATTGCAAAATTTCGTTCCGTTTTTTTTCACCACCAGAAAAGCCATGGTTAACGGGTCGAGATAAAAACGTTTCTTTCATGTTTAAAACGCTTAGTTTTTGATTAATAATTTCATTGAAATCAAACGGATCAACTTCTTCTTTTTTATTGTATTTTTGCTTTGCATTATATGCCATCCTTAAAAATTCAGAGTTATTCACACCTGGAATTTCTACAGGATACTGAAATGCTAAAAAGATTCCTTCGTTTGCACGTTCATCTGGATCTAACTCATGAACTGGTTTACCATCTAAATAAAGCTCACCTTCAGCATCATCAAAATCTGGATGCGCGGTTATTACTTTTGACAATGTGCTTTTCCCAGACCCATTTGGTCCCATTATGGCATGAACTTCTCCTGGTTTAACTGTTAATGAAAGACCATTTAATATATCTTTATTGTCTATTGTTGCTTTTATATTTTTTATTTCAAACATTGATATCTCCTAACCTACTGTATTTTCTAACTTTAAACTTAATAGTTGGGTTGCCTCAACTGCAAACTCTGTTGGCAATTCTTTAAATACATCTGCGCAAAACCCATTTACAATTGTACTAAGGGCATCTTCTAAAGATATTCCTCGTTGCTGACAATAAAACAATTGCTCTTCAGAAACCTTCACTGTTGCGGCTTCATGTCCTAAATTAGATGAGGCATTTCTGACATCGATATAAGGAAATGTATTGGCTGAACAGCTTGAACCAATCAACATAGAGTCGCATTGTGTAAAATTATCTGAACCAGTTGCAGATTTATTCATTTGTACTTTACCACGATATGTATTTTTTGATTTTCCTGCAGAAATTCCTTTAGATACAATAGTACTTTTAGTATTTTTACCAATATGAATCATTTTTGTGCCTGTATCTGCCTGCTGACAGTG
>CAXBWG010000040.1:0-10171 GCA_963979105.1 uncultured bacterium
TACAGAGCTATATGACCAGCAAGATGCAAAAGGGTTTATTAAACTTTATGGACTCCCAATGAAAGTTCAAGGGATGATTGATCGTGGCCAATAAAAAGTTGTGGGGAGGCCGATTTGAAAAACCATTAGATTCAAGCGCTGTTGAGCTTAGTTACTCTTTAGAATCAGATAAACGCTTAGTGTTTTACGACATTGACGTTAATAAAGCGCATGCAAAAGCACTAAATAAAGCCGGATATTTAACCGATTCTGAATTTTCAAAACTAGAATTAGAATTAGAAAAACTAGCACATGACTTTAAAAACAATCCAGATAAGCTATATTCAAATGATGAAGATATTCATTCATGTATTGAGCGTTTAATCACGGATAGATGTGGTAATTTAGGAAAAAAAATGCACACAGGAAAATCTCGTAATGACCAAGTGATTACAGATACACGTATGTTTAGTAAAGATGCAATTGTGCGTATTAAAACCGAACTGCAACAGCTTATTTCTACACTGGTTGAATTAGCAAAAACGCATCACGATGTTATGTTTCCGGGATTTACGCATTTTCAACCTGCTCAACCTGTTTTATTTTCGCATCATTTACTTGCCTATTGCGAACAGTTCTTTCGAGATTTAGATCGATTTGATTTTGCATTTAATGCAGCAGATTATTGCGCGCTAGGTTCTGGTGCGATGGCAGGGAATAATTATAATTTAGATAGAAATTTAATTGCAAAAACACTTGGGTTTAGTAAGATAACAACCAATAGTATGGATGCCGTAAGTGATAGAGATTTTATTTGTGATTGCCTACATGCATGTAGTGTTGTGATGACACATTTAAGTAGATTTTGTGAAGAAATTATTATTTTCACATCGCCATTAATCGGATTCTTTCAGCTAGGAGATGATTTTACAACAGGATCTTCTTTAATGCCTCAAAAGAAAAACCCAGATATTGCAGAACTAATTCGAGGTAAAACAGGCCGGGTTCATGCTCACTGGATTGCATTGCAAACTACTTTAAAGGGCCTTCCCTTAACTTATAATCGAGATTTACAAGAAGATAAAGTCTTTTTATTTGATGCTGTGGATACTGTTGAATTATCGTGTAAATGCTTTCATAAAATGATAAGCACGTTAAGCTTAAATAAAGACGCAATTTTAGCTGGTTTGCATAAAGGCTACGGCGTGGCTACTGATTTAGCCGATTACTTAGTGTCTACTGGCATTGCATTTAGAGATGCACATGAATTAACAGGAGAAATCGTGTTATATGCAATAGAAAACAAAAAACAATTACACGAACTTACAATTGCTGAATTTCAAAAATTTTCAACCGAAATTAATGAAGATGTATTTAAGCATATCACCTATGAAGCAGCTATCGCTGCAAAATCTATAACGGGTGGCACAGCTAGTGTTAGAGTTAATGAACAATTACAGAAAATAAAGGAGAGAATCACATGGAACAATCATTAGTATTTATTAAACCAGATGGGGGAGAACGCGGACTTATTGGAGACGTTTTAGCCCGATTTGAAAAACGTGGAATTAAAGTTAAACAACTTGAATTAAAACAATTAACAGAAGACCAAGTAACCGCTCATTACCAAGAACATATAGACAAACCATTTTTTCCTAACTTAAAATCTTATATTTTATCTGGACCAATTTGCTTAATGGTTTTAGAAGCACCAAGTGTAATTTCTATAATAAGAAAAATGGTAGGCGCTACCAATTCTGCAGAAGCAGACCCAGGTACAATACGTGGAGATTATGCATTAACGACTCAAAACAATATTATTCATGCCTCTGATTCACCTGAAAGTGCAGCACGAGAAATTTCTAATTTCTTTTAAATAAAACATAGTAGATCTCTATTTACTACCAACCGTAACCATTTGAATTAGATTTTTATTAGATTCAAAACAAAGGTATTTTTATTTATAGCCTCTAAAAAAGAGGTTGTAATTACAATAAATCCGAATACCGCAGTAGAAATGATGATAGTGCGTTATTTTGGGAATAAGTGAGTTCAATTTAACATGAAAAACCCTGGAGGAATAATTCATTTATGTTGACGCATTTTTTATATTAAATTAGGCTAAATTAGGTTTAGTATAATGCATTAGCATGAGCTTTACTGCAATATTCTAGGGTTAATAAAAGGATAGCTTATTATGCATAAAAAACTCGCAGTTTCACAATTAAATACCTTAATATCTAAATTAGCACCAGCCGCAACTGAAAATAGTTTTAAGCCTATATTACAAGTACCAGATAAACACGTAAAAGGTTTTGTGTGCGTGTTTCACGGGCTTGGAGGAAACCCTGAAACTTATACTGATTTTATTATCTACTTAAAAAATAATAATTTTATAGCGTGTTCGTTTGCATTGCCCGCTCATAACAATTCAAATGGCTTAGAGTTTAATTTAACACAGGAAAAAATTGATCAGTTTAACGCCACACTAGATAATTCGTTATCACAAATAAAACTTCCTTTATATTTTGTTGGCGTCTCTTTTGGATCAAGCTTTGCCAAACATTTTGCCGATAAATATGAGCGTCCATTTGTTAATATTTCACCGTTTATTGAACCTAAAAAATGGGACGGTTATTTTATTTTAAAAACATTATCTTTTTTAAATATTATTCCACAGTTCCCCTTAGGAAACATGTTAAGCACTTTATTTCCCAGATTTCCTGTTGGCGCTTCAGAAACCAAAAAAAAAGGATTGGGGCTTCTTTGGGGAAGCTCTATTTTTTCTGCCTACAGATTTACGCAATTCACTCATAATTCGCCACTTAGAGCCTCACCTATGCTTTTAATGCTCTCTTGCAACGACACTGTCGTATGTAACGAGGCCGCGATTTATAGATATCAAAAAACAGCATATGCTATTAAAAAATATAATGGATCTCATAATTTACTGAACCCATTAGAAAACAAAAAAGAAATGAATGATGTAATTAAATCCGATATAATAAATTTTTTAACAAATCAAAAAACACCCCCTAAAAAAGTACCTGAATTTAATTTTTACCGGACATTATTTAGAGTAATCATTCAACTTTCTAAGCCTTTTTTAAGATAATAAAAAAAGCTTAATTTTTTTTAATTAATTTAATTAATCTAGTTGTAATCTAAATTAAATACTTTCTAAATATTTAGTCGTCATGATAGGCTTGTGGACAAAAAGAAAAAAACTACCTTCTATTCACAATTACACCTAACTTACCATGTTTTCTTATCATTTATATCTCTTTTACGTAATCGATTTAGTGGTAATTTAAAAGATAAAGTAAAAAAATAATATGAATTCAATACCTAAAGACCCCTCACTTCTAACAAAACGTTTAGCTAACACAGATGCTTCTCATAAAATAAAAACTACTAAAAAAATTAAATTAACCTACAAAGATACCGATCATCAATTTTTATATAAGTTGGGAATGGAAATTCAGTCTGTATATTCTATTTTATTATCTGTAATGAATTTATCTTATAAAAATCAAGTTGAACTATACAATCAATTCGAGCCCCAGCTAAACCAATTAAATGCATCAACTAAACTTACAGCTGAATTACTTAAGGGTTTTTATGATAGCTACGATGTTTCAGAAAATATTAAATCATATACACCAAAACCCTTAATCGAATACTATATACGCTCATTAGTAATTGCAAACACACTTCAACTTACAAAACAAAACGATATCTTTTTATCTCACCATCATCGCAAACAACTATCAGGGTTTGTTAGAGAGTTTCGAGAGGATTTCTTTAACTATTCATGTCAGAATAACTTAAGTATTGCACAACCTGATAGTCTTATTTCAATTTTATTTTTAGCGAATGGACTAGAATGGGAAGAAAAGTGCTCCCCAGAATTAACAGACGCCTTGTCTGCATTTAAAAATATTTTTACTGCAAAATCAATTAACGTTTATAAAACAAGTCAATTAAAAAAACACCTTAAATCTCTCAATTTAGAAACTAACTCATGCAAATTTCGTTTACAAAACAAGTCGACAGATTTTCTTAACCTAAATTTAGGAACACTTTATATAGCAACTAAAGATAGTTTACTTGAAATAAACGGTTCTATAGAATTAGAAACCCGCAATAATCACCTTAATGAAATTCATGAGCGCTATCAAACAGAGCTTCATCCAGCCACAGAAACATTAATCAAGTTAGCTCAAAAACCAACTATCCATGAAACTGATAGTTCTGAATCTGGATCTGAATCTGGATCTTCTACAGATGAAATTCTAAGTAGCGCAGAAAGTGAAATCGATAGTGACTCTAGTTATAGTGATTCCTCTTTAAAAAAGCCCAATAAAGTTCGGTTTATAAACACAAGATCACAAGCAAAGAACACTAAAATTTCCTATAGCGAACTAAGTCTAAACGACTTTGCAACACCCTATTTGTATTACCTTAGTTCTATTGATTTACTTGCAAAAACAGATACCGAAATCAAACAAGATCTACACAATTCTTATGCGCTGTTTAAACAGTTATCTCCATTAAAAAAATCAGCATTATCACATCATTTTTTAGCACAAAACAAGTCCGATCAGTTTAACATTATTTATTCTTTTGCCATTGCTGAAAAACTATCTATTTGTTCACTATTATTAGAGCTAACACAACAAGAGTCCCTAATTTTAAAACAGTTACCCATTCCTATTCAAGCCCAACTTAGAGAAGACTCTGTCTCAGATGAAATGGATATAGATGAAGATAGTGTTGATGATGAAATAGAAAATTTAAAACATGACATTTTTTCTAAACCCGATACAGAAAACTCTATACAAGCAAAAGAATGGGCCAAAATAGAACTCCAAAAGCTTTATAACTTAGATGAATCGTCGTCTTCATTTAATGCGATTAAAGAAAAATTAAAATTAGTATCTAAAATACCCTACGGTATCACCAAAAAATTACCTGTTAGTCATACAGATGATAGCCATAAACGTCTTGGATTTTTACATAAACTTCGCAATAATCTAGACAGCGTAACTTATGGTCAGGACGAACTAAAACAACGGTTAATAGAAAAAACGGTTCAACTTCTAAATTCTAGTAACTCTAAAGGCCAGTGTTTAATGCTTTTAGGCCCTCCAGGAACAGGAAAAACAACTATTATTCGCCATGGCCTTGCTAAAAGTTTGGGCATGTATTTTGCAGAAATTCCGTTAGCTGGAATTGAGGACTCGTCGTTACTTAAGGGAAGTGGGCAAGTATGGGAAAACTCGAAAGAAGGCGATATTTTGCGCCATTATATACGAGCAAAAGGTGAAAATTTTATTTTCTTTTTTGATGAAGTCGATAAAATTGGTAAAGGAAATCATGGCGATGCAATTTTACAATGTTTAACTCAAACAATTGATTTTTCACAAAATGAAGCATTTCAAGATTTATTTTTACCTGTGCCCATAGATTTAAGTAAATGCATATTTATATTTACAGCAAATACGCTAGAAACAATTCCTGCCCCATTACTAGATAGAATGGAAATAATTGAAATTAAAGCTCAATCGCTTCATGAAAAAACAAAAATTGGGTGCTCTTATCAGCTCCCATCAATTAAAGAACAAAATGGATTTTTTCCAGCAGATATTCATTTTTCGGAAAATAGTATGCGCTATTTATTATCTAAATTACCTCAACAAGCAGGTGCCCGTTCACAAAAACAAGCCTTAGAATCGCTTGTAAAAACGCTAGGATTATCTAAATTTGTAGGTGCAGATAACTTTAAACTTCCAAGCTCTCCAAAAGCATTTTCTGCAGCTCACATTAGAGCCCCCCAAATTGTATTGCCTCGCTTTAATGTTACAAATGACATAATCGATAGCTGCCTACATCAGTATAAATTTAATTATGAAAAAGTAAAATCTTCACATCAAATCGGAGAAGTAAACGGGCTGTATGCGACTACGTTAGGAGATGGCGGGTTATTACCTATTCAAGGTCAACTCATTCAAAACTCAAAATCTGAGCTTAACCTTACTGGAAACCAAGGCGATATTATGAAAGAAAGCATGAAAGTAGCCACAACAGTGGTGCAATCACTTATTACAGACAATAAACTTATCTCCCCAGAAAAAGATCTAGGCTCTATGAGCGTTCATATTCATGCAACCGACACTGCCCAATATAAAGACGGCCCTTCTGCAGGAGGCGCGATTGCCTTAGGTATGATTTCAAAACTATATAACGAACCAATTAACAGGTTATGTGCCATTACGGGGGAACTAGATGTTCTAGGAAACATTAAAGCAATTGGAGGGCTTCATAGCAAAATACAAGGTGCCAAACTTGCAGGTGTTTCTGTAATAATTTATCCAAAAGAAAATCAAAACGATATTACAATTATTTCAAAAGAAGATCCTCAGTGTATTGAAGATATGAACTTAATTCCAATTTCCAGAATTGATAGCTTAATCAACAAAGCTTTAGTAAATCCAAAAAACATCAAAAATACTTCTAAAAAATAAATTTCATAATAACGAACACTGTTTTTTTATATACTAATTTTTAATTTATAAACTGTTTTTTTTACACTGTTTTTATGGTAGTTTATTCAAAAATTATGAATCTCAAAAAAATATTACCACAAACCCTTTTTCCTCATCAAATAACTCATATTTTTGTCTCAAATTTTCTTAATTTTGTTAATCAAAATATTTTATCTAAGCCTAATAAAGATTTTTTTTTTCAAGCAGAGACGTCTTCTGCCGATCAAAAACATAGCGCTCACTTAAAAACACATTCTCAAGTACAAAAAAAAAGGTCTGTATTAACAACATCTACAGTTTATACGAATTTAAATCGTGCTAGGTCAAACGAACCAATATGCAACGATTTTTTATTAATCTTAACATGCTTTCGACTCGCAGATCTTAAAGATACGCTCAGAACCGAAATAGCTCATCTTTTAGAATCAACAAAACCATTAAAAGCTAATATCACCAAGCTTAAGAGTTTAAATAATTTACAAAGTGGTAGTTTAAACACACTTATTAAACGTGACAATGATAAATTAGTAGAAATTAAAAAATCTATTCAAACATGGATTCCTCTACTAAAATTAACTGAAGAATATCTTCCTCAATTATATAAATTAACTAAAATAATCTGTGAACCGAATACCTCTACCTGGAAAACCACATTTAAGTATTTAAAGACAGAAGATAAACTTAATTTTATAGAATGCGTTACGCTATTAAATAACTCATTTCCAGACGCAAAGCAGTGGATACTCAAGAGTAATTCGTTTATACACTTACAAAAACTATTTTTTCAGTATAAATCTAACCCTGTTTCCGAAGGGGAATTTTTTTATAAATCACTTCCGATCTTACAACAACATGGTATTTCAAGAGCATCATCTATTGGCGATGAAAAACTATTAATTAACTATAAAGATTCAACTTATATATTTAATACAAATTTTGATAAAAGCTATGTAAAAAGTCAGGATCAATTTTTAACTGAATTAATTATTAATTCTAGTTTTGTTAGTACTTTTTTTGACAAATTAGAATCAGGTGAAACCCCTATTGAGCAATGTTATAAAAATTATTTAAGCGAACATTTTCCTGAACTATTACGTAAACATATTTGGGAATTAAAAGATTTAAGCGATCTTATTTCTCATTTCAACCTACCTATTGAATTACCCGAATATGATTGTGCAGACTATCTTTCAAAAACAGAAAAAAAACCAGCCCCAAGCTTATGTTTTGTAAAACAAAACGACCTTCTTTGTTTATATATTCAAGTTGATTTAATCCCCAAAAGCAAAAAACCACCCCCATCAGAGATGTTTAAAACAATTAATTTATTTGAAATTCAAACTACAGATAACGCTTATATCCCTGACAAATTAAACATCTTATTAAAATCATTTATTGAAAACTTAAATCTTCCAATAAATAATAAAGAATTAACTATTTTATACCGAAAAAACTCTTTTATTTCAAAGAAAAAAACATCTCTTTTTTGTTTTTTACATGAGGCGACTACTCTTTGCAGCACTCATAATTTCATAAAACTAAAGCGCAGCATATCTAGCCTATTAAAACAGTTAAAATTTGTTAACATCCAAAATCAAACTCATCTTTATGACTATAAGTTACAAGAGCTTTCTAACAAAACAAAAATTTACTCAGCGCATATAGATAATGGAGACTCTGAATTAGAAAAACTAACACTTATATTAAATGACCAAGAACCATTTGCAACATATGATTGGCTAAAACCTATTATTACAAAACAAAATATATATTTATTTTTTTATAACTATATACATACCATACAAGATTACCAAAACCTTATTCCATTTTTAGACTCCGAAACTTTAGATACACAAATTAAATACACCTCTAGACAATTTGACTTATTACAAAAACTATTTACAACCCCCTATTTTAATTTAACCACTTCAGATAAAACAGAAAAAGAATCATTTTTAAACATATTCATTGCGCAACCAAAGGGAGTAACCACTGTGCTATCTTGGATTAATGATTTAGATATGCTTTTATTACAGTTTAATTATAAACAAGAATTTAGTTCTGAAAAATTTAGGTTTAAAGACCGAACAAAAATTGAAGCATTAAAACATGATTTTACCCTGTGTTATAAACGATATATTAAAACATGCCATAAACAAAAAAACTGTTTTAATTTAGTTATATCAGAATTCCAATCTCTTATAGACCAGCTCCAAAAAAACCTAATTTCGTTTTCTCGTGGATCTAAAAAGAAAGTCTCTGCTAAGCTTATTTTTACACCTGATTTTATAGAAAAAATCGACTCTTTTTCTAAAAAACACCGTCTTGATTTTTCTGAAATTACTAACGTTATTTTAGCGAGTTTTTGTTTGCAAAACACTAATAACGCACCTGTTTGTGGGGCGTTTATTTTACAATTAACCCAAGAACCCTCACGGTTAAACCAAGCAACTACTCATTTTTTTAACACAGTTGGAGGTTCTGGAAAAATTACGTCTCCAAATTTATCGTCTCACGTTGTATATCAAAATTATATTACTAAATTTTTGTATCAAGTTTTTAATGATACATTTAACATTAATTTAAACCAGCTTAATATAGACCTTAATTTTTCTTTTATTTTAGAGCATCTAGAAATAGATCTTTGTCTTCCTCAAATAAATAATGCTTGTTATTCTAAACTAAATTCAACTTTATTAAACGCTAAAGATTCTAAAGGTTATCCTCTTGAAATAGTATTACAGGTTTATTCTCAATTTGTTAAGTCAAATACACAATATGACTCTCAATTATTTTGGGACTCTTTTGTAAATTTTAAACATAGTTTTGAACAAATAATTAATTCAGTTATTTTTGATATTAAAAATCCTGATGCTCAACACTCTATTAAAGAAGACCTTTTTTTTAAAGAACCTAGTCCTATAGGCTATCAATTATATAGAAGATCTGCACCTTTTTTTATGACGGTATTTAATAAAATAAACACATGGTTTAGTACACAAGTTGTAAATCATTTAGAGTTTATGCCCTCAAACAAAACTTTTGAAAAATTTGTTAATAATATACTTTTAAAATCCTCTCTAGATATTCGTTTATTTTTTTTACCAATATTTTTAAAATGTTTAAACTCAGCTTATTTTGACCGAATCAATCTAGCCTATAAAGACAATATTTTTAACATAAGATTACAAAATCTTTTAACATATTTTAAAATTAAACCCACAGATAAAACATTAAATATTTCCAGATCAGAAGTTAACGCTCCCTTATTATTTAAGCAATTAAATCATTTTAAAAATACCCTAGATCAACTTTATAACTCAAGTAGTTACACCTCAGATATTTCACCAGTTCTTAAATCTGATAACTATGAAATTAAGCATACTGAAAAAGATCTCGAGAATTTACAAAACATTCCATTATTATTTCAGGTACGTAATAACATAGACTTTATTTTATCTAATTTTTACAGTGTTTTTATTGGAAAAACTATTTTTTTACAAAAAACCATTTTAACTAAAACATTTTTAGAGTTAATAGAAAAACGAAACACCCTAAATTTATTACAAGATAAGTCACAAGAAGATATTTTACAAAATGAATTAACTACAAAAATAGATGATTATAAAAAAGAAATAAAAGAT
>CAXBWG010000041.1:0-10155 GCA_963979105.1 uncultured bacterium
CAATAATGGAGCCGACGGTCGGATTTGAACCAACGACCTACTGATTACAAATCAGTTGCTCTACCAACTGAGCTACGCCGGCAATATCCATTAAGATTGAAAATTCTATCCAAAATGCGTATGTTTGTCTAGTCACATATTTATATCGATGCTTTTAATAAGATTCTTAATGGTCTTGGATGGCCTTCTATAGTTTTAGATAAGTCCTTCGGGTCTAAAAAATCTATTAATGACATCCCAGAAGAAAACGATGTTTGACGCTGCTCAACAGTTTGTGTTTGGGTTATATCAAGAATTTCTATATTTCTATATCCTGTAGATAACAACCATTTAATCAATCTTTTTTTTGATGGAATATTATATACATTCTTCATTGCGGCATATCTAGATTCAGGAATTAACATCGTATCTGTATTATTATTAATTATTAACGTCTCTAATAGTAGTTCTCCTGATTTTTTTAAAGGGGTTTTTAAATGAGATAATAAAAGCTCAGGGTCCTTTTGATGATATAAAACTCCCATGCACATAACGACATCAAATACAGGTCTAAATTTATCACAAGACTCCCACCCAAGGGGCATAAGATGCAACTTAGAGGGTTGAAAAAAAGCATTTAAGGCTAGATTCTGATGAAAATATAATAAGTGAGGATCTAATCCAAGACCAAATTTTGCCCCCGCACCTAGTAGTCTATATAAATAATATCCATTCCCTGAACCGACATCTAAAACCGTTTTATTTTTAAACACGGTTTTCTTAGATAACCGATCCCATTTTAACTGACATTGCCATTCAGAGTCTAAAAACAATGAGTTAAATTTAAAAGGGCCCTTTCGCCAGGGCATTAAACTATGAATTAATGAGTCAAACTCAGAAAAATCATCACTATTATTTTCAGCGGTTATAACACTTTTAGAAAATTCAGCATTATTCACACCAATAAATTTCAACTTATCTAATTTCTTAAAAAACAATGAAGAATTTTTATTACATATTTTTTCTGATATTAACTCTAAAAGCACTTCAGGTTGTGCTTTGGCTGAAAAATCATTTAAAATTTTCAATGAGAAATCTAAATATTCTTTTTGAGCTCTACTCATTTTAATTAGTTTAACTAATCATACAAAATAAAAAAAGAAAGTCTTGATTAATTGGATTAAAATTCTTACTATTTTTTTATGTCATGTTTAGTTTTTTCATCTATACACTCAAAAACAAGTAAAGTTGATCAGCTCGCATTGAAAATTCATGAGACATTATCGGCCCATAACATTAATTCAAAGCATATTAATATTGGCCAGTTAGACCTGCCTATTTGTGACGGATATTCATGTTACTCAGACCCCAAAGTAAAAGCCCTTCAAGAAGAAGCAAATAATGCATCTGGTTTTATTTTTTGTTCTCCAGTGTACTGCTATGATGTTAATGCTATTTGTAAAAATTTAATTGAACTTTGTGGACAAAGTTTTAAAGACAAGCCTGCAGGAATTGCAGTAGTGGCAGGGGGCTCTAAAAGCTATATGGCGCCACTAAGCTTTATGAATTCACTAATGCTAGATTTTAGATCGCTAATAATCCCTAGATTTATTTATGCAACAGGCGAAGACTTTGATAGTAATAATCAAGTTAGCTCTCCGGATATATTAAAAAGAATTAATCAATTAGTAGCTGTTTATTCAAAACTTGCATCTCTGGGAAAACTATAATGGAATCTAGTCCTCTTTATTCTAAAGACACCCCTTGGGGAAAATGGGAAGTTTTAGTTGATTCTGATTACTGTAAAGTAAAGCGAATTATAATTAACCAAAATAAACGTCTTAGCTACCAAACTCATACCTATCGCGAAGAAACATGGATGATTGTTAAAGGGATAGCTACTGTTGTTTTAAATGACACTGAATCAACACTAAATCCAGGTGATAGTATTTTTATTGAAAAAAAGGCCGCTCATCGAATTGGAAACTTTGGTAAAGAAAGCTTAATAATTATTGAAATTCAACGTGGTGATTATTTTGGTGAAGATGATATTATTAGACTTCAAGATGATTTTGGAAGATAACCACAATGCAAATATCCATTTACTACAAAATAAAACTATCTAATCTATGTTATTAGAAAGCCTAAATAAAACATGTAACTATTTTATTAAATTTGTAGAATCTGATTTAGAAAAATATAATATTAAAGGACTTTCATTTTCTCACTATGAAATTATAAGACTTGTACATAGACATAAAAAACTTCAATTTAAAGATATTTCTAATTTAATATTAAAGCATAAATCAACGACTACAGCCTTAGTTGAAAAACTAAAATCTCTCAATTATATAGACGTTCTAAAATCAAAGCAAGATAAACGAAAATCATTTGTTATTTTAGGATCTAAAGGAAAAGAAATTATTAATATTATTAAAACTATAGAGCAAAAAACAGATCTGGTATTTCAAAAAGCACTCACGCCAAAAGAACAATCAAATATATCTCAGCAACTCAAAAAAATCACAAATCAATAAACTACTTGCTTCTTTCACAATAAATACCTAATATTTTAATATGCCAAATATTTTCTGGGATGACATTTTTAAACTATCTAAAAAAGCATCTATTTTAGAAGTGTTATCTAATTCTCCTATTTGCAAAGACTTATCTCGTACAAACTTAATTAAAATTTCTAAACTTGTTCACTTACGTCAATATTCTAAAAACGAAATTATTTTTAATGAAAATGAATCTGGACAATGCATGTATATAATTAAATCTGGAATAGTTGAAATCTCAAAAATTATAACATCAAAAAAAATTGTTTTAACTAAATTAGATGACGGATCTATTTTCGGTGAAATTTCCCTTGTAGAAGACACCCCAAGAGATGCAACTGCTAAAAGTATAGGCAAAACAGAAGTACTTACCTTCTTTCGATCTGATTTACTAAAACTTATAGATAAAGACCCTAGGCTTTCTAGTTTTATTTTATTTCGACTTTCTATGATTTTAGGAAAGAGACTTCGATATAAAAACATAAAAATTAAATAAAATGCATTCGTCTAAAACAAATATGTCATTTTTTCAAAAAACAACTTTATTTGTTGTTTGTTTAAGTATTCTTTATTATTTTATATATACATTTTCTTCAATATTTTTACCGTTTTTTACCGCTTTTATTTTAGCCTATTTAATTAACCCTATAATTGACCGTTTGGAATTTGTTTTTAAAAAGCGTATTTTTGCCATACTCTTTTTTTATATCTTTTTTGGTGTTTTGCTATTTATATTATTAAAAAATGTTATGCCTTTAATTATTTCAGAACTAAATGATTTAACGGCTAACCTACCCTATTACTTTACCACTATTAAAACCTGGGTAATCAGTTTAAAAACAAGTTATGAGCTTGAGTTGCCTATTTTAAAACAACTTGATATTTTTAAAACTATACAATCAAAAATGGAAATTATTTTTTTAGAAATTGTTAACTATTTGCCTCAATTTTTCATTTCTACATTTTCAACTATTTCTTATTTATTACTTATTCCAATTGTTTTATTTTTTTTCTTGTTGAACGACTTAAAAATCAAATCTTCTTTTTATAAGGTAATACCTAATAAATATTTTGAAGTCTCTATTCATTTACTTTACTCCATAGGTAAAAAACTAGGAAATTATTTGCGTGGAATTTTATTTGAAACGTTAATTATTTCAACATTTTCAATTTTTATTTTATTTTTTATTGGAGCAGACTACTCTATAATCTTAGGACTTGTTGCAGGGGTAATGAATATTATTCCTTATGTTGGCCCCTTATTAGGTGCAATTCCTGCAATTATTGTGTTGTATTTAAAATTTAAATCATTAAATATTTTATTATATTTAGTAATCGGGTTTGGAATAGTTCAGCTTATAGACAATATGATTTTAAAGCCTATAATTTATTCCCAAAGTGTTGACATGGATCCTGTATTTGTAATGTTTACTTTGTTATTAGGAGGTTCTGTTGGTGGTATTTGGGGATTGATCGTTGCTATTCCTATAGGTGGTATTTTAAAAGTTATCATTTCTATAATTTCAAAAGAAATATCATTTAGATTAACAAATAAAGAATTACCCACATAAGCTTGTCTTTTTAATCTATTTTAATCTACTATAAATAATATGAATCATTCAATTCAAAAAGATTACCTAGATACTTTAAATCAAATAAACAACCAAATAGATTCAATGCTTTATGAACTAGACAATTTTACAACTGAAAACCCATTAAAAATCCCTGTTGAGTTTAAACACGATTCATTTCCAATTATGCGTAGACTAAAAGAGGCAAAAAAACTAACAGAAGAAAGTTTATATAATTTTCGAAAAATAAAATTAAAGACGTAATTTATTTAATTTTAATAAACTTTTTTGCTATAGATCTTCCAGATGCTAGTATTCGTCTTGTTTTATAATCAAAATGAGTTTCAAAACTCTCTACCTCTTCACGTTTTTTAAAAATAACGCTCTGTGTTTTTTGGGCACTTAATACCTGAGATGGAAAAATACTTCGATAGCCCGTCATAAAAAAGCTTATAACTATGGCTAGAGCAGCATAAGGCGCTATTGATGACCCAAACAACTCTATTGCTAACACACACGCAGCAACAGGCGTATTAGCAGCCCCTCCAATCAGACTAACCATGCCAAAAGATGCAAATAAGGAACTATTTAAACCAAACACCTGAGCAAAGGAAGCTCCAGCTGTAGCCCCTATAAAAAATATCGGAGTTAAAACGCCCCCGCTGCCACCAAAACTTAACGTCATGCAAGTTAAAATGATTTTAATAAGAAACGCATACCACACTATAGAAACACCAGCCAATGTTTGCGCTATTGTATCTAGGCCTAAGCCTAAATATTGAGTAGTGAAAAAATAAGAAAACAAAACTATTAAAAGTCCGCCTATAAAGGCTTTCACTTCAGGAATCATAGTAATTTTTTTAAATACGTTTTCAGACAAGTTCATGATTTCAATAAGAAGCACGCAAATTAGTCCAAAAAAAATCCCCGCCAACACCGTATATAAAAACAATTTCAAATCAAAAGAGGAACTAACTTCTAAAAAACTATAATGATACTCAACCCCAAAAAAATGAGAAATTTGAAAACTTACCATTCCAGATATAAATGACGGCAATAAAACGCTATATAATAAATTCCCCATAAATAATACTTCTACTCCAAAAATAGCGGCTGCAATTGGTGAACCAAATACACTTGCAAATCCAGCACTTATTCCACATATAACTAATTTTTTTCGATCTTCTACAGAAAATTTAAATAATTTAGCAAGCCCACTTGAAAGTGCCGCCCCAATTTGAGCGCAAGGGCCTTCTTTACCTACAGACCCTCCAAATGAGATTGTTAAAATTGTAGTTACTAGCTTTACGGGAACAATTCTAAGCCTTACATTACTTTTAAACCGATGAACGGCTCTAATAACCTTTTCAGTTCCATGGCCTTGCGAATCTGGCGAGAGTCTAGATGAAACAAATACACATAATGCTAAAATAAAAGGTAATCCAAAATAAAAATAATTAAATGCAGATACCTTAGAAATTGAAAGATCTAATAAAAAAAGAAAAAAACTAGTTGCAGAGCCAACAACAGCGCCAATAATAGAAGCTAATATAATCCACTTGAATAAACTAACGACTAATACAGATTCTTCAGTTACAGTTTGGAGTGTTTTACTTTGCATTTCTGCCCCTAAATGTTCTTTTTTTATATTATCGTTAATATTTTAAAAAAAATTTCATTATAATTAGAATACAATGTTACAAATTTGTAAACAGTTTGATACTATTTAACTAACATGAACAATATTGTTTGCACAAAAGATGGCTCTTTTACTTTTTTTTCTGACAATTTTGAAGAAACATACCATTCTACTCATGGAGCTAGATCTGAATCACAACATGTATTTATATATAATGGTCTAAATTTTTTATCAAACAAACCTCATGTTAAAATTTTTGAAATTGGTTTTGGAACTGGGTTAAATACTCTTTTAACTCTAAAGGAAGCTAAGTCTCAAAAAATTGATTACCATTCTGTAGAAAAATTCCCGTTAAAATTTAATGATCATTGTTCGTTTAAAGCATCTTTACATTACAACGAACAAATCTCTTATGACCATTTAATTTCTGCAAAATGGAACACATCAACACAAATTAGTGAGAGTTTTAATTTAACTAAGTACCATGTGTGTATTGAAAAATTTAATATAGGAACAGGATATGACATTGTGTATTTTGATGCGTTTAGCCCTAGAAAACAACCCGAACTTTGGGACCCATTAATTTTAAATAAAATGTATGCATGTCTAAACAAAAATGGAGTATTTGTTACCTATTGCGCAAAAGGCCAAGTAAAACGAGATTTAGTAACTGCTGGATTTTCTGTAGATACATTACCAGGACCTCCAGGTAAACGTGAAATGATTCGTGCTATAAAAGAATAAAAATTCGTTAATTCACTATATAATTATTCATATTTTTTATAGTACACTTTAATTATGACTACTGCTCAACCTTCAAAAAACAAATTAAACGAATTAGCGATACGATTTACCTCCTTAAACATAGTAGCAAGTGATTTAATTATAAAAGCAATTTTAGGCTCAGGAAGTGGTGGCCAAAAACAAAACAAAACTCATAACTGTATTTATATAAAGCATATTCCAACTGGAATAGAGGTTAAAAGCCAGGACTCAAGATCCAAGCATTTAAATGAGTTTTTAGCAAAACGGCTATTATGTGATAAATTAGAGGAACGTTTAGGCATTAAGACAAAACGTTTAAGTAAAATTGAAAAAATAAGAAAACAAAAAAAACGTCGAACAAGAAAACAGACACAAGGTGATGATTCATGAGCATAATCCAATGGTTTCCAGGCCATATGGCAAAAACAATTAAAGATCTGAAACAACAATTTAAAGGGATTGATATTATAATCGAGTTACTAGATGCCCGAATCCCCCTTTCTTCTCGTAATCCTGTAATAACAGATCTTATTAGTGAACGACACCATCATATTATTTGTTTAACAAAAGTTGATTTGGCAGATCCTGGACAAACAAAAAAATGGGTAAATTATTTAAAAATCCAAAATAAAAATGTTATTAAAATTAACGTTTTAAAACAACATGGCGTTAAACAACTTATCGAAACATGTAAGCAAGTTACAGAAAAAAAACGTCGATCTCGTAGATTCTACATTTCTAAGGTGATGATTTGCGGAATTCCAAATGTAGGTAAATCTGCTCTCATTAATAAATTTGCTAAAAAACGAGCCGCGGCTGTTCAAAACAAGCCAGGGATTACAAAACAAACACGCGGGGTGATGATTGATAAATTTATTGAACTTATTGATACCCCTGGTATTTTGTGGCCCAAAATTAAAGATGAACAAACGGGGTTAAAATTAGCCCTCACTAAAGCAATTAAGCAAACTATTTCAGATGACAATATTTTAGTTGAATGGTTTTTAGAATTTTGTATAAAAAATTATCCTGAACGGTTAAAAAAACGTTATAAGTTAACTCAAGAACATCTTGTAGATGAGGATATAATTTCTCATATTGGTCATAGCATGAACTGGATTAAACAAAATGGAGAGTTAAATGACACTAAAATTTATCGATCTGTTATTGAGGATTTCCAGACAGGAAAACTTGGAATAATGTCATTAGATACGTTAGATTAATGTGTTAAGTGTTATTTTTTATTTTAAAATAAATAGTCCAACTCAAATATCAATTTTCACTTAAACTCAATACATATATTTTGTATAGAATCTCCTATTTTATAATAATTTATTTAAAAAAACCCCTGGCCCTTTTCCTTATTTTTTGAAATACGGCTTAGAGCCATTGAATTTGATTAATTTTATAAAAAAATAATTCATTTATTAATTACAAATCATTAAAAATTTTCTATAATCTTGATAATTTCATCTTGTAATTATTCTATTTTTTATTTTGATTCCAAATCCAAATTATCCGACGTTTCATTAATTATACAAAGCTCAGAACCATCTTGCACTTTAGTCCCATCTATAACGGTATTACTTGAACATTTGTCTACCAAGTATTTTTCAAGTATACCTGATGCAGTAGAAGCTATTGTTACTTCCATTTTCATTGCAGTTAATATCGCAATATTGTCACCCTTTTCTACCCTATCTCCAGGGTTTTTGAGTAATTTAAATACAACTCCTACACAATTTGATCTCACTAGCTGTTGACCTGGTTCTAATTTAGTAACTGAATCCTCTTTTACAACTATACTCGCATCTTTTATTGGAACTTTATGCTGCTTTGAATCAACCTCAATTTCTACATTTCTCATTCCAAAATTATCCGAACTAGAAATTGGGCCTAAACGTAATTGAAAATCTCTTTCTAAAGGTTCAAATGAATACGTATATATTTTATTGGGCTCTAATCCTCGTAACTTTACATCTAGAGGTAAGTATTTATAAAGATTTCCATGCTCTTTATTAAAGCTAAGCATTCGTTTTATTTCACCAGGAAATTGATATACATCTAACCTTTTTAAATGAGCTGGAACATCTACGCTAACTCTATCTATTTCTTCACATCTTTGCCTATATTGCACATCTATAATTTTTAAAAATTCTGGTTTTTCTGACTCACATAAATGATTTACTGCATTTTTTACTTCTTGGTTAAACTCAAAAGGAGCGTCTCCTTTTCTGCCTAACATAATATTTTTTATTCCCATTGGTAATTTAGATGCGTTTTTTTCTATCCAGTTAATAATAGCCTCTTTTGTGGCCTCTACTTTTTCTAATGCTAAAACTAACGCCGTATCTCCTGCATCTTTAGAAATTGGTGTAACACCTGTTGCGTCTAGGATTTCTTTTAAAACAATGCCAAATAACGGAAGAATTTCTCTAAATTTATTAGGATCACCACCTAAGGCTAAATATGCATTTCGAACATTATTTATCATTCCTGGAGGAATTCCATATGTCGCTGCCATATTAGCCGTTTGCTCATTTCCACCCTGAAGAGGCGATAACCATTTATTTAAAATATATTCAAATGCGGCAATATCATCGAGTTTTGTAAAATTAAAATAATTTGCACGTCCATCTTCTATAGCCGGAACAATAGAAGATACAGGCGCTTGGGTATTGCTTGTTGTCATCATTTCTGTGCCACCAACATCAAAACATCCCCACCCAGATTTTGATAATTTATTTGCTACCATCTGGTGTACACCTCTTGCATTATGGCTATGAACTCCCATTACAGGAATTAGCTCATTAAATAATGTTTCTTTTTGTGCAGGTGTTGCCAAATTGTAATCCACCCCATTGATTTCAAAATGATTTAGGACTAACGCCTTTAGTTGCTTGGCTACAGTATCTATGTTTGGAAACTTTTTTATAGGCATAATATCTTCTGAAATTATGTCTTGAAAGGATTGTTGAGTTAGCTTATCTGCGACTGCCAATTCAAATAATCTCTTTAACGATTCTTTTAACTTAGAAGGTATTTTTTCCAATACAGGTACATTTTCTAACCCAATTATGCCTTGAGCATCTTTAATTGAAAAATGTAATCTATTAATAATAGAAAACTCTTTTTTAGCATCTTCTAAAGAATCAAAATAACCTAATTCAAAAGACTTTTTAATTATACTTGCATCATTTTCTAATTCCACAGCATTTAAAAATATGGATACAAAATGTGCAACTGATTGATCTGCCGTATAATTTTCATGAAAAGCCTGGCACATATCTAAAATAAACGGATAAACACAAGACGCTTTCATAGATAATAAAATACGATTCATATCGTTAAGTCCATGAAAATGACGCTGTTCTTTAATTTCTCCTATATTATACATATCCGAGTGTAACTCACGCATTTGATCTAGTGATAAATCTAAACTATCTCCATAACCCACAACAGCATCTGCTCGAATTAACGCCTTGCTAATTTGATCTGGCATTAATTGACTTAATTTAGCGCTCGCCTCATGAGGATCTTCTTTATGAACCATTGTAACTACATGCGTATCGGCACCTCCTCCAACAAAATTATAAGCAAAAGGGAATTGGTTATAAAAAGGAGCGGCAAGTTGTTTTTC
>CAXBWG010000042.1:0-10112 GCA_963979105.1 uncultured bacterium
TAACGATACATATTTTTGTTGCGTATATTCAGCTAATGCATAAGAGCCGCCTTCTTTTCCCATTCCAGATTGGTTAAAGCCTCCAAATGGGATTTCAGTATGAGAGGGTGTACCGTCGTTAATTCCGATAATTGAATAATTCAATTCTTTGCTTAAGTTAAAGGTGCGTTTTAAATTTGTTGTAAAGGCATATGCCGCAAGTCCATAAATACTATTATTTGCTTCATTGATTATTCCAGATTCAGTTTTAAACTGTTTAATGGCACATATGGGGCCAAATGTTTCCTCGGTAAATACTTTCATTGTAGCTGTGCAATTTGTTAATATTGTTGGTTCAAAAAAATGAGCGTTTGGAAATTTTTTATGGTTATATTTTTTTCCACCACAAATGAGAGTTGCGCCCTTTTCTAAGGCATCGTTTATTTGATCTTCTATTTTTTTTATTGCATTTTGATTAATTAAGGGGCCTAAGTGGGTTTTATTATCTAGTCCATTTCCTAGATTTAATTCTTTTATTTTCGTGTGTAATAGCTCAATAAAAGCCGGATATATATTGTCTTGTATATAAAATCTATTTGCACAAATACACGTTTGGCCACAATTTCTAAACTTTGATTGGATTGCAGCTGTAATAGCTAGTTCTATATCTGCATCATCAAATACTATAAAAGGAGCATGTCCTCCTAATTCTAATGATAATTTGGTAATTGTAGTACTAGATCTATCTAATAAGGATTTCCCTGTTTTGGTAGATCCTGTAAATGAAATTTTTTTAATATCATTATGTGCTAGTATCATATCTGAAATTTTTAGTGCATCTCCACATACTATATTTAGTATTCCCACTGGAAAACCTGCTTTTATTGCTAATTCACCTAGAGCTAGAGCTGTTAGAGGTGTAAGTTCTGATGGTTTTAAAATAACAGTATTTCCGGTAATAAGAGCGGGAGCTATTTTTCGAGTTATCATAGCAGCAGGAAAATTCCATGGAGTAATGCAGCCAATAACGCCATAAGGTTCGTTATAAACATGCCCTTGTTTGTTTTCAAAATGTGAATATAAAATTTCTCCTTTTAATTGTAAGCCTGCATTAACAGCCGATGTTATAAATGCGTTGGCATAATTTATTTCTGCAATTGCTTCAGAAATGGGTTTTCCCTGTTCAAGTACAATAATTTCTGCAAGATCTTCAGTGTTTTCTTTGATTAAATTGAATAAATTTATTAAATAGGTACTTCTTTTTTTTATAGATAATTTTTTCCATTTTAAAAAGGCATTTTGACTGCTTTTAATTGCTTCTTTTAACTGAGTTTTAGTACAAGAAGAAACAATACTTAATGTTTCATTTGTTAATGGGTTTTTGACTTGAAAAGTAGAATTAGAGTTAATCCATTTATTGTTTATTATATTTGCATATTTTGATTTTAGTAGTTTCATTGATAATTAACTATTAGCTTAGCATTTTTTTTGATTTTTTCGAACTTTAGTGCGAAATGTCTGCGAAAGGTGTCAGAGTCTTATGTGTAAAACGTGCCAGAGTAAATTTTTTTAGATAGTCTTTTTTTATCTCGTAAACGACCGTTTATGATACCTGTTAATAAGGGGGGGGGTATCTTATGTGAGAAATCAGCAAAAAAACAAAAAAATATTGAAAAAAACGCATAGATATGATAGTTTATTTTTAGTTTTTTTCAAAAAAATTATAATAAGTAGAGTTAATAATATTATTGATTTAAATACCCCGTTTTATTTATTAGTAATTTTTTTTTTTTAATTTAAGGATTTAGTAATGATTCAAAAAATAAGTATAATAAATTTTAAATATAAACGAACAGAATTTACTGATTTATTAATTAGTGTATATAAGAATAAAGAAATGGGAAGAGTTAATGAATCCAATAACTAATCAAGACCTTCCTGTTAATCGGACACCAAGTTCTAATAGCCTACAAGAAATAACTACAGAGCAACCTAACACCGAACAAGTTAATCTATTTGAAGACCAACTCTCTCTCAGTACTTTTTTAAAACTGTCTGTTACATTGGTAGTCGCCCTAGATCAAATACACAAAAAAGGAAAAGTATATGAATCCTTAAGTATGCAAAGTTTGATTATGGGTTCAGACAAACAAACCATTGAAATTTTAGATCCTTCAGACCCGAATTTTCCTCCTGAACACCCGTTTACTTACCAGTCACCTGAACAAATCAATCAAATAAACAAAGGGATTGATTACCGTACTGACTTTTATTCATTAGGTATCATTTTATATGAATGGTTATCAGGAAAACCACCATTTGAAGAAAGAGATCCGTTAGCACTTCGGTACCAGCATCTAGCAAAAACACCCGTCCCTTTACATAGCCAACCACAAGATGTCCCAATCCCATTATCAAACATTATTATGAAACTACTTCAAAAAGATGTTGATGAGAGATACCAAAGTTGTAAAGGGTTACAAAAAGACTTAGAACATTGTTTATCCATGCTTGAACAAACAGGTCATATTCAGAATTTTACATTAGGGACACATGACCTATCGCAACAGCTTCGGTTTCCCCGTCGATTCTATGGACGAGACACTGAAATAGAGCAACTGACTAACGCTATTCCTGCAAAAGAAGATCCCATGCAAAGTATTTTTGTTTCTGGATATGCAGGATGCGGAAAAACTGCGTTAATTCAAAGTATCCAAAAAAATGTTCTCATCAAAAAAGGGGTGTTTATATCTGGTAAATTCGATCAAAAAACTAATAATCAAGCCTATCAAGCCTTAACTCAAGCATTTGAACCTTTGATTACACGAATTCTTGAAGATGATCTGTCTGTTAAAACAGCCTGGAAAACTCAGTTAAATAAAGCCATAGAACCCAACGGGCAATTATTAGTGACGTTAATCCCTAATATTGAAAAATTAATTGGAAAACAGCCACCCCTTCTTGAAATAGGTATAATGGAATCTCAAAACCGTTTCCAATATACGATCGAATCCTTTTTAAATACATTGTTGTCCAAACAATCTCCTATTATCTTGTTTTTAGATGACCTTCAATGGGCTGATCCAGCCACATTAACGCTTCTTAACGCGTTATCATCGTTTAATTGCAAAGGGTTTTTGTTGATAGGTTCCTATAGAGATAACGAGGTTTCCTCTGATCATCCATTTTTTAAAATCATTCAAAACATTAAAACCAAGCAACAAGTCAAAACAATTAACTTAAAACCATTAACCATAGATGATCTAAATCAGTGGCTAGCCGATACGCTTCAAACAAGTAGGACCCTTACACGGCCCCTAACAACGGTTGTTTATAATAAAACACTGGGCAATCCCTTTTTTACCAGAACATTTTTGCAATTTGTTTCAGATAAAGAATTTTTAAAACCAACCCAATTCGGATGGCAATGGAATCTTGATGATATCATCAAAGAAAAAATCGCATCGAATATTGTTGATTTCCTAATACAAAAGATTCATGGACTATCAAAGTCAGATCAGCGCAGGCTAAAACACTTTTCTTGTCTGGGGCATTCTTTTTCTATCGAAACCTTAAAACTGACACTAAATGTTCATGAAGATTTCCTAAATAACAGCCTTTCATCCTTAATCGATACAGGATTGGTTTACAAACAACATAATCACATTCACTTTACTCATGATCGGGTACAAGAAGCCTGCTATGCTTTACTTTCAGATGAAGAAAAAGAAACCACACATTTATCCATTGCCAAACATTTAACCATAAAATTATCTACCAACAAGCCAGATCGCTTTTTATATTTCGTCATAGAACAATTTCAATTAGGGGTGTCACACCTAATTGATCAAAAAGATCGGCTTGAATTGGCCGCCTTAACACTAAAGGCCGCTCAAAATGCAAAGTCGGAAACCGCCTTTGAAACAGCTTTAACTTATATTAAATTTGGCTATTCTCTTTTACCTTCTTTATCATGGACTACTCATTATTCGTTACGATTCGATATTGGAAAACTACTTGCGGAACTTTTTTTCATTTGCAAACAAACCGATTCAGCAGCATCTGAATGCAACTCTCTTATCAATAATGCTAAAACCACATTTGAAAAAGCGTCTATTTATTATATGCAATTGATTCAATATACAGTGATAGGAAAACTTGAAATCGCAATTAACAAAGGGCTTGTTGGTGTAGATTTATTAGGTAGCAAAATATCAGAAAAACCTTCTTCACTAAATGTGCTAAAAGAACTTATGTTTAATCGAACCTTATTATTAAAAAGGGACATCTCAAAATTAATAGATTATCCTCTCATAACGGATCCAAAAAAAATCCTCTTATGTCATTTTTTTAGACGAATGGGCCCTCCAACAAAAATGTTAGGAAAAGTAAATCTTCAGGTTTTACTCCTCATAAAGGAAATAAACCAATATCTACGTTTCGGTCATACGCCAGAATCATCAATTGCGTATGCTGCATTCGCCGTTTTTATTTCAAATGCAACACTAAACAACTTAAACGAATCATACAAACTAGGAAAATTAGCCCATTCTTTACATGATAAAATAGGGTTTTATGATAAAAAAGCAGAATTCTTATTTTTATATGCTTTAAATCAATTTTGGAACCAAAGTTGGGAAAATATTCTTATTTACGGGAGTGAAATAAGAACTATTGGTTTTCAATCTGGAACATTAACGCCAGTGGCATTAACTCAAATACTAATGCCATATTGGAATACCCAACAAAACTTAGAAAAAGCAATTCAAACAGGAAAGAAATCTCTTTCAATAACTCAAAAGATTGGAAATACTCAGGCTTATAATACAATCCTCATCGAACAACAATTTCGATTATCTTTACAGGGAAAGACAAAAACACCTATTTGCCTAACAGATGATTCTTTTAATGAAACGGACTTTATTAAAAAGCACGAAAATAGCCAAGGGGTTGCAATAACTGCTTATTATTTATCAAAATCTATCCTTTATTACACATTTGAAGATTATAGAAATAGTGAGCTCTATTACAATACAGCTAATTTATCTAAAAAAGCTATCCTAGGATGTCCTCAAAATATCTATTTCACTCTTTATTCATTTCTAATATCCGTTATGATTTACCCCAAATCTTCATTCTTTAAAAAAATAATTCTATGGCGACGACTCAAAAAAGAACACAAACAAATGAAACGATGGGCAACACACTGTTCTGTGAATTTTCGTCATCAACAATTTTTGATGGAAGCCGAAATAGCCAGGGTAAAAAATAACCCTAAAAAGGCAGCGATTCTATATGAGAAATCTATAGAAGATGCCAAAAAAAATGGATTTCTTTGGCATGAAGCCTTAGCCAATGAACGGGCAGCAACTTTATATTTGAGTCAAAACGATAGCGTTCATGCAGGTAAGTATCTAAGCACGTCTTATTCTCTTTATGAAAAATGGGGAGCAACTGCTAAACTTGAGCATCTTCAAAAAAATTATGTAGATCTACTACAAACCAATATCAGTTACCAAAAAGAAACTGAATCTGAAGCTGATACGCAAAGCCAGTTTGACATGATGACCATTGTTAAAGCCTCTCAAGCCATTTCCAAAGAACAAAATTTATCCAAATTTCTTGAAACTATGATGCAATTAATTATTCACCATACAGGAGCTCAAAAAGGAATATTTATTCAAGCAAAGAATAATACGTTATATGTGAAAGCCGTTTTTGATAAAGAAACACAATCCGTTAATGTACTTAATCCTATATCTATTCAACACTTTGATAACATCCCTAAATCAGTAATTGAAGATGTTAACCAGTCAAATAAAGAGATTATTTTACATCATGCATGTAAAGATGAAAATTATATGTCTGATCCCTATATCAAAAAAAATCAATCAAAATCATTGCTTTGTACCAGTATCAAACAAGACAATAATTTATTAGGAATATTGGTTTTAGAAAATCAAGATGCAAAAGGTGTTTTTACAAAAATTAAACTGTCAGTCCTTCATGTTTTACTCAATCAAGTATTTATTTCTTTGAATAACTTACAAATAACAGATGCTTTAAATACAAAAGTCTATCAACTTCAAACTATTTCTCAAAATATTCCTGGAATGGTATATCAAGTTTGTTTACATCCAGATGGATCTTTTACGCTACCTTATGC
Organism: uncultured bacterium; assembly: GCA_963979105.1. Taxonomy (GTDB): domain Bacteria; phylum Margulisbacteria; class Marinamargulisbacteria; genus CAXBWG01. The sequence goes on from CAXBWG010000042.1 coordinate 6,146, forward strand.
TAGTGATGGATGTAAAGATATTTCAGGGATTTCAGCTGAAGAAGCGATGAAGGACCCCAAAAAGTTGTTTGATCTAATTCATTCAGATGATTATGAGGGAGTGATGAGATACATACAATATTCTGCAAAGCATTTGTTAAAATTTGACATTAAATTCAGGAATGTTATTGGTGAAGAGATAATATGGGTTCATTTAACATCAACCCCTGAAAAGCTACTTAATGGAACAATTAGTTGGTATGGGGTGCAACTGGATATTACAGAACAAAAATTAGCAGAAGAGAAACAAAAAGTAATTAAAAATCAATTTATCGAAGCTCAAAGACTAGGGAAAATTGGTAATTGGAACTGGGATCTTATTAATGGGCAAGATCTATGGTCTGATCAATTTTATCGAGTATGTGGATTTGATATCGAAACTACTATTCCACGCTTTGAAACGTATTCCAAAATAATTCATGCTGAAGATTTATCAAAAGTACAAAATGAAATAGAGGAGTGTCTAAAAGAAAAGAGGAACCCTTGTATAGTATATAGAATCATTCATCAGAAAACCCAAGATGTTAGGTGGGTAAAAGTGGTAGGTGAATTTAAATTTAATGAAAACGAGCAGCCAATTAATATGTTAGGGACAATGCAGGATATTACAGAACAAAAAGTACTTGAATTTAAATTAAAAGAGCAGAAAGAAAAAGAAGAAGTGATTAATGAACGGTATCGTCATTCACAATCGGTTGCTTCAATAGGTTCATGGGAATGGGATTTGAACACAAATGAAATTTGGTGGTCCGATGAGTTGTACACCTTATTAGAAGTTGATTCAGAAGGCTTTGATACCTCTTATGAAAACTATATTTCTTTGATTCATCCAGATGATCGTTCATTGGTACAGCATCGGGTAGAAAAGGTTATAGAAAATGGTAAACCCTATGAACATGTTATTCGTTTAAACTTAGCAAGAAATAAAATGAAGCGAATTAAGACTTATGGTGAATTGGTTGTGGATCAAAATAATAGACCTTTAAAATTAGTAGGAACCGTACAAGATGTGACAAATGAAAAAGTGTTAGAATTTAAATTACAAGAAAAGAAAATAAATGAGGATAAATTATTGCAAGCATCTGATTTACTCCAAGCACAACGGATAGATGCTATAGGACATATTGCAGGAGGAGTTGCTCATGATTTTAATAATACGTTAAGTATCATTAAACCTACTATTCAGGTGTTAAAAGAAGAGCCTGTCAATAAAACCATTTTGAAACATTATGAGTCCATAGAGCAAGCTACTTTGCATGCGGAAAATATAGTAAAACAATTATTAATATTTTCAAGAAAAGCTCCCCCTAATAAACACCTGCTAAACTTAAATGAATTAATTACATCTAATAAAGAAATGTTGGAAAAGGTGATTAATAGTAAAATTAAATTATCCTTAATACTATGCGACGAAGATGTTTATTTAAGGGCAGATAGTACACAAATAAAGCAATCCATTTTTAATTTAGCCATTAATGCTAGAGATGCCATGAAAGACGTTAATAATCCTCATTTGATTATTCGAACTAAAACCATTTTACCCACCAAAGAAGTCTCCTTAACAAAGGGTTATTGTAACGAACGCTATGCAGTAATAGAGGTAGTAGATAACGGGATAGGAATGAGTCCTGAAATAATAAAAACCATTTTTGATCCATTTTTCACAACAAAACCAAGAAGTGAAGGAACAGGGTTGGGCTTATCTGTTATTAAAGGCATTATGAAAAGTCATAATGGAAATGTGAAATGTGAAAGTCTACAAGGAAAAGGAACAACCTTTCAACTCTATTTTCCATTTACTGAAAAAGATATTGAGTTTCATAAACTTAAACCAAACAAAACCTCAAGTGTAAAAAACATAGATCGATTAACAAAGAAAAAATGGTTGATTATTGATGACAATGTATTAGTTGGAAGTACTACAAAATTGATAATAGAATCGTTGGGGGTTGAGGTTATACTGGCTGATTCAGGACAAAAGGGTATTAATGAATATAAGAAACAAAATTTTGATGTTGTAATAATAGATTATCAAATGCCAGGTATGAATGGTATAGAAACTTATACTAAAATAAAAAAGATTAATCCAAAAATTAGAGCCTATTTATATACGGGAGATTTGTATTCAGAAGAATTAAAAGACGTCATAAAGAAAGAAGAAGGACAGTTAAGTATATTATATAAACCAGCGGGAAAAGAAGATTTTATTGAAATATGCGGGGACCCCATTAAAAGAACTAAACCGGGACTACAACTCAGTTGATGAAGAAGTAAACGAGTTTAGGTTCGAACTGCTTAATTTTATGAAACTCAAATATTACTTTTGTGCGTGAAAGATTTTTGAGGTTTTTAAAGGGTAAAAATTCTAGTTCAAATCTGTACATCATAAGTCATTTTATTAAGGGCGGTTGAGCTAATTGATCTGGGATACGATATCTTCTATATCGATAGTTAACGCTTGAATCAGAATATGATCAGACATTTTATTCATCTCCGAATTTTCCATAAGCAATAGCTTTACAAATTCTAATTTGAACACTAAAGTCTAAAGTTCTGTTTTGAATGTAGCTACGATTGAATGTATTAGCAAGTAATTCTAAATTATCCGAATCTCTGTGTGATGATTTAGTTATTCCAATCTATTTTAGCAGCGAATTGCTAGGTTTTTTTGCGTAACTATCTAAAAGTTTAAAAAATTCAATTGGATAAATTGTTTTTCTTGCAGCTTTTTTTAAAGAAGTAGGCTTCGCACTTGTATGCATAAGTTTTTATATTAATTGTGGTGGTGTGAATTTATGAATGGCCATCGTAGATCAAATTTCCTTATTTAGCTATCTATATTATTATCGTTAGAAAAATAAAAAAAAATGTATTTTATTTTAAATATAATAAGCATATTTATTGTAATAAAATAAATTAAAATTTATATAACTATCAACTAATCATGTATTTGCCTGATGATTGTAAATAGATTGAAAAGGAGTGTCTCACAAACGATCGTTTATGGGACACATTAATAAAGGGCGGGGTATGTTATGTGATAAATTTTGTATCAATAGCAAGTTACATAACTCTGTAATATAATTAAGGTCACATAATTAGCTTATGTGACAGATTTCTGGTGTAGTGTTATTAACTAGTTTTTTAATCTTTGTATAATTTTAAATATCGATATTTTGCTCTTTAGATATATATTTTAAAATTTGATTTTTTATTGTTATTTAGCTATTAGTTATTAGTTGATTTTTATTATTGAACTAATTTAATAACTCTTTGTTTAAGTAAAAATAAGCAGTTCTGAATTATTTTATTTTTTGGTTGATTAATTTTTTCACAGAGATCTTTTAAGTTAACTATGTTTTTATATAATAGTTGAGTTATTTCGTTAGTTAAGTCGAAGTAAGTGGTGTTATTGATAGACAATAAAAAGGGTTCATTTTTATTAATCTTAGTTTTGCTTAATTGTGTTAATTCTAGTTTAGTATTTTCTTTTAAAATGGATGTTGTTTGATGTGATAGTAATTCAAAAACGGTTTTGTAGTTTTGTGGTTTAAGTTTTTTGACTTTTTTTGATTTTTCAATTTGTGTATTAAAATACCCGATATACGAATTTATCATGTGTGTTAAGGTGTAGTTTTTTTTGATTTTTTCTCTTGCTTTTTTCCCCATTTGTTCTCGTAAAGAGTTAGATTTAATGAGTGAATTTATGCTGTCTATTAATTTTCTATAGTCCATTGCTATAGTTTGTGAAAATGTGTGTCCAAATTCATTTTGCGCGCCATAGTAAAACTCATTATTTAAATTGGTTTGCGTTGTAATTGTTGGAATATAAAATCCTTCGACTTGGTTTGTTAAATGTGTTTTATATCCAGAAAATTCAGACAGAATTGTAGGGAGTCCTGTGGCCATTGCTTCTTGAACTGTTAGT
>CAXBWG010000043.1:0-9910 GCA_963979105.1 uncultured bacterium
CTAGTTAAAAAGGGCTAAGGAGATTCATTGTTAATTTAGTGGAAATTTAAACTATTAAAGAAGTCATTATTTAAAAATTTTTCACATTATAATTTTAGTCTAATTCATTCGCTAATAACTTGCCACTAAAGGTGTTAAATGAAACAATAGTTATATTAATTCCCGGAGGATATACATGAAAAAAGCACTTGTTTGTGGCGCTGGTGGATTTATTGGTCACCATTTAGTAACACGATTAAAAAATGATGGATATTTTGTACGTGGAGTTGATTTAAAAAAACCTCAATTTGAAAAGACTCACGCCGACGAATTTATCGAAGGGGATCTTCGCAAACTTGATGTTTGCCAAAATGTAATCCATTCAGGAAATAACCAACTCGATGAAATTTATCAACTTGCAGCAGATATGGGAGGCGCTGGTTATATTTTCACAGGAGATCACGATGCAAATGTTATGCATAATTCATCAATGATTAATTTAAATATTATTGATGAAGCAACAAAAGCAAAGGTTTCTAAAATATTTTATTCATCTAGTGCCTGTATATACCCTGAATATAATCAACTAGATCCAGATAATCCTAATTGCACAGAAAGTAGTGCCTACCCGGCAGCCCCTGACAGTGAATATGGCTGGGAAAAATTATTTAGTGAACGACTATATTTATCGTATCAACGAAATCACGGTATAGATGTTAAAATTGCACGATTTCATAATATATTTGGCCCACTAGGAACTTGGCAAGGTGGACGTGAAAAAGCCCCGGCTGCAATTTGCAGAAAAGTTGCAGAAGCCTCAGATACAGGTACCATTGATATTTGGGGAGATGGCAAACAAACTCGTAGTTTTTTATATATTGATGAATGTTTAAATGGGGTGCGTGAGCTAATGAAAAGCTCCAAGACAGGCCCGTTTAATATTGGGTCAGATGAAATGGTTACTATTAATCAACTTGTTGAAATTGCTGCAAAAGCTGCAAATAAAACAATTAATATAAATCATATCGACGGTCCTTTAGGAGTTCGTGGTAGAAATAGTGAAAATTCATATATTCAGCAAGAAATTGGATGGGCTCCAAACTATCCGTTAGCAAAAGGAATAGCTCATACCTATGCTTGGATAGAATCCCAATTAAAAAAAACTAATTAATGAAGTCCAACACCCTATATGTATTTTGCCAATTATTTTACCCCGAGTTAATCTCTACGGGGCAAACTGTAACTGAGCTTTGTGAAGCCTTGCAAAAAAAAGGACAAAACATAACAGTATTTTGTGCGCAACCTACCCTTATTAAAACAAACAAAGTAAACACTGAATTACATTACAAAGGCATTCAGATTAATAGATTAAAATCTACTCGGTTTTCAAAGCTAAATTTTTTTGGAAAACTTAGTAATCATATAAGTTTTTCAATTTCATGTTTTTTTAAATTATGGTCGCTACCAAAAAATGCTACTGTTTTAGTCTTTACAAACCCTCCAATTTTACCGTTAATCGTTCGCCTCGTTAAAACATTTAAATCCATTCATTATACAGTAGTTCTATTTGATTTATACCCTCAAAGCTTAGTTGCGCAAGGCCTTTTAAAAAAGTCATCTATTGTAACTAAATTATATTTAAAACTAATTAACTCTGCATATAACAACGCGTCTCATCTGGTAAGTATTGGTCGTTGCATGAAACACCTTGTAGATTCTCAGTTATCTAACTCACAAAAATCTATTTATATTCCTATTTGGGCAGACACCACGCATATTCAAAATCCGAAAAAACAAAAAGATTTTAAAAAAGAGTGGGATTTAGAAAACTCATTTATTGTCGGTTATTCTGGAAACTTAGCTTTATTTCATCCTATTGAAACCATGATTTATGCTGCTGAAAAAATGCAAGACTATAAGGAAATAAAATTTCTTTTTATTGGTGAAGGATCCAAAAAGAAATGGGCTCAAGCCTATTGTGCGAAACATAATCTTACAAATTGTTTATTTTATCCATATGTAGCCCGAGACCATCTAGGAGATCTTCTTAGTATCTTTGACTGTGGTCTTGTTGGGCTCAATGAAAAAAATACAGGGCTATCTGTTCCTTCTAAAACAATGGGACTATTAAGCGCTGGTGTTCCAATTATAGGATGCTTAAGCGCTAAAAGCGAAATTGGATTAATTTTAAATGAGCTTCAATGTGGGTTAACAAGTGAATCCTCAGATATAAATTCTTTAATAGAAAATATTTTATTTTTATTTAAAAATACCCAAAAGAGACATGAACTGAGTAAAAATGCATTATATGCAGTAAATTCAAAATTTAATTTAGATAAAATTACGCTTGAATATTTACAAATTCTTTCTAAATCATGATATAATTTTTTAAATGAATATTAGCCTAGATAAGTTCAATAAATTTTTTAATCGTTTTTTTTTAATTAACTTTTTAATTTTGTCTATTGGTGTTCCTTTGTTATTTTCATCTTATACACGTTCTGTTTTTGAAGTTAATAAACTTTTATTACTTCGCTTAGTAATTCTTGTTGTATATGGTGCTTGGATTATAAAATCCTGTTTATTAAAAGATAATAATTTACTAGCTAAACAAGAAGATTCCTATTGCTTTTTTGGATTTAGATGGCGTCGAATTGGCCTTGAAATCCCTATACTTATTTGGATTATTTTAAATTTAGCTTCAATCTTTTTTTCAAAAAATATTTTTATATCCTATATTGGGGCTTATGATAGATGGGAAGGCATTGCCACAATTTTCAATTATATACTCTTATTTTATATGACAGCAAAATTATTAGATGACTTTAAATACAGATTATTAATTATTATGATTTGCTTATTTTCTACAAGTATATCCTCGATTTATGGCATTATTCAAAGTTTAGGAATAGATTTTATGAGCTGGTCTACATCGCCTACATCTAGAGTGTTTGCATGTATTAATAACCCTGTTCATTTTTGTGCTTATGTTGGTATGCTAGTTCCCATTGGGATTAGTTTAACTTATTACTTTATAACGAGAATAAAGGCTTCTGACGAAAAAGAAACTTCAGCGATACCACTATTATATTATTTAAGTTTTCCTATCTTTATAATATTAGGTTTTATTTTTACATTTAGAGAAAATCTTAATGCGCTAGCGTTTATTCAATATCTAATTATTACAGGATCTGCTTTTCTAATATTTATTAAGTTTGATACATTAATTCCATCAAAAAAAATAAGTTTATATCTTGGCGCATTTTGTCTTTTTATTATTGGGATTTTTTCATTTAATATATTTTTACTAGATCGATTTCAACTTACAATGGCCATTTTTTCAATACTTACTTTTTTTGTTTTAAGAGTAATTAATAATAAAGATTTATGCTTATATCGTTTATGCTTTGCAACAACATTAATTGTGTTTTATTCAATGCTTTTATCATTTTCTCGAGCCACAATTATAGGTTTTGCAATTTCTATGACATTATTTTATCAATTAATCCTTTCGCCAAAGTCATTTAAGTTGTCTAGAAACCATATTATTACTTTATTTTTTTCTAGTTCATTTATTCATATTTGCTTAATCTTTAAACTTAATATGTTTGGTACAATCCCTACTATTATAGAATTAGTTGTTTTATTTTTCTCATGTATAGCATTATTACTTGCAAGTTATGAATCATTTAGCTTAAAAAGCCTGTTATCTCAACCAAAATCTATTTTGATGTCTGTAAGTTTTTTTAGTTTATTATGTATTCCATTTATTAACATAAATAGTCTAAATAATTATAGCTATATGATTAACGCTATTCTTATTTTATTTTGCACTTTTTTTTATTCTAAAATTAAACAGTCTTTTTATTTAAATTGTTTATCATTGTTTTTATTATTAAACATAACTTTTTATTTTTCCTCATTTTCAGAAATTATTAATTTAATAACCTTACTACTATTAATTTATATAAGTTTTATAAAAGAAAAAAATATATCGACATCTATTTTTAATTTTTATAGCGTATTTTTATTCTTTGGGTTATTAATTTTTATTCCTACAAAATTACTTATAATAGACTCTGTTCTAGTGCTACTTCCCACAATGCATTCCCTACCCTCTATTTTAAACTTTGTTAGTATTTGTTTTGCGCTAAGCTATTACTTTCTAACTGTTTTCAACATTTCTAAAAAGAAAGTCATTTTAGGTGTTTTAGCTGCCTGTTTTTGCTATATAACGTTATCATTTAATACCTATACACATTATGAAAAATCCACACAAAATATATTATCTGATGAGCTTCAAGTTGCAAATACAATTCGTGGCAGAATGAAAAATTTATCTACTAATAAAGCCCGCTTATACATGTGGAAATCCGTACCTCCATGGATTTTAAATAGCCCGTTATTAGGAACAGGGCCAGATACAATCAGGCACTTATACCCTCAATATAGACATCCGAAATATGGCATTCATGAAGGAGGACATAATTTCACACCAGATAGACTCCATAATGAATATTTAAATACATTAGTGACAAAAGGAATTTTAGGATTTATTGTAAAATATATTTTATTTTATGGGGGATGGTTTTTAATAATGATTTCTATTTTATTAAAATATACAAATTCGCCTAAACGGTTTTTCTTAATTGGTATTATAAGTTCTCCATGTATTTATTTAGTTCAAGTATTATTTAATTTTGGAGTAGTAGCTACGTTATTTTTATTTTATTTTTTATTGGGTATCGGATTAAGTTTCGTAAATGATGAATACAATGAAAGACACCTCACCGAAAATTAAACTAATAAGCAAACGTTCTATTGCTATAATTTCTGTTTATAGTGTAATTGCTATAATTATGGGAATTATTTGCTTCCTTCCATTAATTTCAGAACTTTCATATAGAAAAGCCTATATTTTGAGTACCGAAGCAAAAATTCAAAACTTCAAATATAAAAACAGATTTTTATATTCATTTTATGAATTTGAAAAAGCTATTAAATTATTCCCTTGGGAATCACATTATGTGATTGAGTATATTAAAGAATTAGAAGTATATGCACTTAATATTAATGATCCAAAAATTAAACTTAAAGGGTTCAAGCGTATTTTATTATTATTAGATAGGATTCAACTTATTGATAAAATTAATCCTTGGTTTCATTCGAAACGGGCATCGACTTTATTTTATTTATATCAAGCAACAAAAGACAAACAATATTTACTAGACTCGTTTGAATCTAGCAGACTAGCGTGTTTTAACGACTATGAAAACCCTATTTTTATGATAAATTATGCAAACATTTTACACAGATCAAACAAGCTTTCTGAGGCCTATTATTATTATAAAAAATCGTTAGAAGTAGACGACAGGTTTGCCGAATCTTATTTTAATTTAGCAGATATTTATACACGATTAAACAAAAAACCACTTGCACTAAACTCGTATTTAAAAACAAAAGAACTTAATAAAGATTTTAATAATATCGATGCTATTATCTTAAGAACCTATATATCTTTAAATGAATTGAAGAAGGGAGAATCCTATATTAATAACTATCAATTATTTTTATCAAAAGATCTTAAACTAATCGAAACTATCGTAATCTTTTATTTTATTCAAAATAAATATGATACAGCTATTTCCTATTACAAAAAATATTTAGTTTATTCAAAACAACCACGCTATTTAATAAAAGAAAAACTTAATCAAATATATTTTGATAGTTTAATAAAGACTAATAAAAAAGAACTTGCAAAAGTAGAACTTAATCAACTAATAGACAAAATAAACTTAATAAATGATAGTTCAAAAAAACAATTTTATATAACTCTTAAAAGCAACTTACACCTAAACTAATGATTAAGACTAAATTAACAGTTATTGCTATAGGAATTGAACTTAAAAGAAGTAAACACGAAGGAATTAGCCAAGAAGACTCTATGAAAGAGCTAGCTGAATTAGCAAATACTGCAAATTTAGATGTGAAAGAGCAGTTTATTCAACAACGACAATCTCCTGCGCAAGGAACTTATATTGGGAAAGGAAAAATTCAAGAACTTAAATTGTATGTAAAAGAAAATGACATTAAATGTGTTTTAACCGATGATGAGCTAACCCCAGCTCAATCTAAATTTTTAGAAAAAGAACTTAACGTTAAAGTTATGGACAGAACTGGACTTATTTTGGAAATATTTTCAATGCGAGCACAAACATATGAAGCTCAACTTCAAGTTGAACTTGCCCAATTAAATTATCTACGACCTCGGCTTACTAGGCTTTGGACCCATTTATCTAGATTAGGTGGAGGAATTGGGACTAAAGGGCCAGGAGAAACCCAATTAGAAAGCGATAAAAGACAATTAGCTCGCAGAGTTAGTCTTATCAAAACAAAACTTAAAAAAATCCAAGCAGATAGACACCTAAGACGAAAAAAACGTCAAGAAATGCCAATCTTAACGGGTGCAATTGTAGGCTATACAAATGCAGGTAAATCGACGTTATTAAACAGGGTTACTAATTCTAAAGTGTTAGCTGAAAATAAATTATTTGCAACGCTAGACCCTACATCTAGACAATGTATAATTTCAAAAATTAATTATATTGTATTTACAGACACAGTTGGTTTTATTCAAAAACTTCCTACACATTTAATTAAAGCATTTTATTCTACTTTAGAAGAAGTTACTCAGGCAGATTTTATTTTACATGTTGTAGATGCATCTCATCCCAACATACTAGAGTTTATAAAAACATCTCAATCGATTATAAAAAATTTAAACGCAAACAATAAACCTATTTTGTATATTTTTAACAAATGGGATCTTGTATCAAAACCTAATTTATTAAAAAAACAATTAGATGAATTTAGGCCTAATTTGTTTATGTCTGCAAAATTCTCAGACCTATCAGAATTTGAAGAATCTATTTTAGATCTTTTAGCCCCATTAAAAAAAACATTAACCTATTTTATTCCCTATAACCGTATGGATATTGTAAATTTATTTCATAAATATGGGGATGTTAATGATATAAAATATCTCGATAAAATTCAGATTAATGTTAGTATAAACGAGGCTATTTCAGATAAAATCATATCACAGCTATACTAATAATTATCTGTTTTAGAACTCATTTCATACAACAAACTCATTTCTTGTGTATTACCAAAAAAAGCGGCAATTAACATAGGGGTATCATTAAATTTATCAACAACACTTACATTAGCATAATTTTTTATTAATATATCCTGACAGGCTAAATTGCGACATTGCGCACTATAATGTAATGGCGTTTTCCCAAAGTTATCTTTTAAATTTACATTCATATTATTTTTTAATAATAAGCTTATTAAATTAGAAAACCCTAAAATAGATACTAAATGTAATAAGCCTCGCCCAAATTTATCTTTAATCGTTAAATCACACCCATAGTTAAGCAGGGTTTCTACAGCGGAATATTCATTCTGAATAACAGAATAAGAAACAGGGCTATGTCCATTTTCATCTTTAAAATTTACTTTTGCACCGTTTTTCAACAAACATTTTAATATGTCTGTATACCCTTTTATAGATGCGATATGTACAGGCGTTAATCCAAATTTATCTTTTGAATTTAATAGCACTTTTTTTTCAATTAAGGTTTCTACTATTTTAAGGTTTCCGTAAAATACAGCATAATGTAATGGCCTCCACCCTCTATTATCGATACAATTCAAATCAATATTAAGCTCCATTAAATAATTACAAAAGTCACAATAATCTTCTATTATCATCTTACTTAACAGCGACATGTTGTTATCAAATTTTATATCATCTAATTTAATAGCTGATTCATGAGATAATAAATATTTAAAATAATTGAGATGACCATTTTCTACAGACCATTTCATTTTTGTTTCAATGCCTTCTAGAGTTTCAACTTCATATTCATTTTTTAAGTACCAATCTTTCCAGCTTAAATCAACTTTTTTTTCTCCCCCATATTTACCAATACATTGTTTCTTCCACTCATTTTCAATTAAATTATCCATAAATAAAGCCTTCATCATTCTAAATGGTCTTATTTTATAATTATTTTTTTTAATTTCTGGTAAAATCCGAGTAGGATCTTGATTGCTTATTTCAACTAAAAAATTAAAATATTTTTTCAACTCTTTTCTAGTTTGATTTAAATGGGGCTTTTCTATTACTTTTCTCTTTAAAAAAAGTATTTTTTCAATAAGTTCTGTTTCTACTTTTGAAAAATTTCTATTATCGAAATATGTTTTAATGTCTTCATAACAATTAGAATTTGTTGAATCTAGCGGATTAATTTTACTAATAGAACTTGCATCTAAACTCATAAATTTAAATTCTCCTGGATTAAAGTTTGTACTAAAATGATAAATTTATCAATAAATTCTTTTTTGAAATCATTTAAAACAACAAAATCAGCCATTTTTTCATAAAATTTTATTTTTTTTTGATGCTTAACTATCTTTTTCTTTTTTCCTAAATACTTAAATTGGTCTTTTTCAGATGCTGTAATTGTAATAATTTTATGACAAATAGATATTAAATTAATCTCTTCTAGTAATGCACCAACTATTAAAATAGTAGATTTTGTAGTCGCATTAATTTTAAGTTGAGTTTCTTTTTTTATTAATGGATGTACAATTAAATTTAGTTGATCTAATTTTAAATGATCATTAAATACAATATCACCTAATGTCTTTCGATTTATTTTATTCATATCAAGTATTTGATGTCCAAACACATTACATAGCTTACTTATTACGTCTTTTTTGGTTAATAAATCATGACCTATTTTATCTAAATCAATATATTCAAAATCAATATGATTACATAGTTGATTTGCCGCAAATGTTTTTCCTGAACCAACTTGTCCTGTTAACCCAATAATAAATTTAGTCATTAATTGTTAATTCATTGTAAATAAATTGGGGTAAATTTGTTTTCAAAAATTCCATATTTAAAATATTTTCCTTTATTTTTGTAGATGATATTTCAATAGGTTCATTTTTACATATAACAATCGATTTATAAGGGACTATATCTAATGTTTTTTCAATATAAGTATCGTAGTCTTCTATTTCAATACCGCCACGATTAATCACACATAACGTTACTATTTTAAGAAGCTCTGTGTAGTTTTTCCATAAATGAAATGAAAAAAAATTATCAGAGCCAATTAACAGAGTTATAGAACTGTTACTGTATTTATTTTGTAAATAATTTATTGTATCAATTGTAAAAGAGATTTTTTCTTGATTTAATTCGTAATCTGAAACGTCATAAGTTAACTCTAAATCGTCGCTGTTTGGCAATTTGTTTTTATTGTTATTTAACATATCAAATCTAGTTTTTGCAGAAAACTTGGGAATCTGTTTATTAACTGGCAAATAATTAGGAACCAATACAACTTTATTAATCTGAATCTTAGCTAATGCAATATCTAGCATTTTAAAATGCCCATTATGAAATGGATCAAACGTTCCACCAAACACTAAAATATTAGTCATGATTAATAGGATTCCTCAGCAATAAAAATTACAAAAATTGTTTTTATAAAAATTTTAATATCAAGAACTAGAGACCAATTTTTTATATAATATAAATCATAATGAAACTTTTCTAATGGTCGATTTGTTAACTGTGCTCTTCCATGAATTTGAGCCCACCCCGTAAGGCCCCCTTTAATTTTATGACGCAAATCAAAATATGGCGCATATTCACAAATCTGATCTACAAAAAACTTTCGTTCAGGCCTTGGGCCTATTAAACTCATTTCATTTTTTAATATATTAATTAATTGAGGTAGCTCATCAATTGAAAACTTTCGTAAAAACTTTCCACCATAAATATATCTGTCATCTTGTTTTGAAACCCATTTAGGCCCTGTTTTTTCCTCTGCATCAAAACGCATTG
>CAXBWG010000044.1:0-9770 GCA_963979105.1 uncultured bacterium
ATCGAATGTTTGTCCCTGATCCGACTAGCCAGGACGTAAACTGGCCAGTTATTAAGGGGTTAAACTCACATTCCCACCGATTGACCTGTTTACAAAACAGGGAAGAAGAAAAGAAAAAGCAAAACAAAGCCAATCCCTCAAAAAAACACCCGATAGAGCCAAAACCAGTACAAATCGGAAATGAGACATTAACCAACATTACGCTCGAAGGTAATTCCTTCCGAGTTCATACAACATCAGGCGAGGGGCAATCGTGTGGGTTTCATGCTATTTATGGCGAAAAAATAAATGGAGAGTACAAGCTAGTAGATCATGTTGAAAAAAGAGGCGCACTAGCAAAAAAAATAGAAAATCTTGATTTAGATACTCTAGACGAAACGATTAAAGAAAGAGTAGTAGAGGCCTAGACTGCGTATATGCCACAAATGATAGCTACCAATTCCTTAGAAAAAACCTTTGATGATGCTAACTTATCCTATTGGTCTAGAGAGTTGTTTGATTTTATTAAAGACAAGAATAAGAGTATAACTAAATTAGATAAGTGTGTAAAAACTAAAAGGGACTCATTAAAAACTCTTATTAAATCCCAATTGGAATTATCAAATTTAGGTATTGAAGAAATTAGATTGTTAACTTCAGTCTTATCTCACGATAAGACTGTTTTAGTTTGGACAAAAGAGAGCTTAGATGATTTAGAACAATCAGATAACGAGACTATAAAAAACGCATCTACACAGCTTAAAGAAGCACAACAAGCTGTAGATAATGCATGGGCTACATTAGCAAATGAGTTTTTAAGCACCATTTTCAAACCTCAAGTTACACAATTTAAATACCCATTAACAAATTCAGAGTTGGCCATAATGTTTTTATCCGATCAACAAAACACGTCTAAACAAACCAGGAAAAGTTAGTGATATACGATGAGTCCCAGGGCCGAGCAAGCACATATAAGTTAGCTGATTCTTCCGAGAATGAGACCCCTATATACATTCATCATCCAGGTGATAATGGGTTTCATTATTCTCGATTATTACCTAGTGCAGAAGGTGATAAAGATGCTCATGAGAGTACGATACCTAATACAACGTTAAGTTCGATAAACAAACAAACCTATGAGGACTTAATAGATGAGTTAGTAGAAGAAAATAGCCGTTCATCTTGAAATCGATTCACGGTACCCCCATTTCCTTTGCCAAAATATTTGAATGAGTGATTAGCATTAAGTGGGGTCCGATTAGCATGTTGCTATAGTGCCAGAATACTTAAATTAATACAGTAAATCTTGTATTATTTATCTGATGGGTTATCTTATTGATAAAACAAATAATACACTAAAATTTAGACGGCAAGAAAACGGTAGTTTTTCTGACTCCTCTATTTTCCTGTCATCACCATCTTTTCTGAATTATCCATACATTTTGTCGGGGTTGTGCAGTTTAGGCCAAATTGCTTCAAATCTATTTTAATCAAAAAAATCAAAACAATTATAATAACTATTTTCAAATATTTTTTAAAACGAAAATTTATTCTTTATTTAAAATAATAATATTATTTTAAAAAAAATATTTTACAGCCAATACCCCGTCTTTTTTCCATGAATAAAAACTATTGTTGTTTCAACTTCTAAATGATTTATCTTCTACACTACGCTATTACAATTTGATTGTGATTTATCTTGAGGAACATACTCACTTAAAAAAATATTATCTTTCATATCTAAAATATCGTTTACTTCTTGGCGAATAATATCCTGATCCACGCTATAGCTATGTCCAATTCCATTATGAGATTCAACTTGCATCTTATATATCTTTCCCTGTTTAGGCCAATTATAAACATTTTTTGTTTATTTTATTAATTTATTTACTTAATTTATTTTAATAACTACTTTTTTAACACCTCTTAATTTAGGCAAGAAGTCTATTTAAAAAAAATGTTTAATTTCATCCTTAAATGTCGATAACCTACTATCCTCATGTCAAAATTAAAATATTTTTCTATTATAGTCTTATTTTTATGTAATTTTCATCTAAGCTTACATGCATTAACTACATTGAGTTCAGATGATGCCAACATAATAGTTTCCGATAACAATACTGCCCTACTTGGCTATAGTGTAGCAGATTTAGGTAAAATCACATCTGGATTAGGAAATTTCTATGCAATTTCAGCTCCATTTGATGGAAGTAATGGAAAATTTGATAGTGGAAAATTATACCTTTATGAAGAATCTGTATTATCTACAAATATTATTTTAACTAGTAATGCAACCCTAACGCTACAAGGAGAAACAAAAGATGAAGAAATCGGTTTATTTATTGTTTCAGGTGGAGATTTAGATAAAGATGGGCTCAATGACTTTGTTTTATTAAATCCAAATTTAACAACAAATCAAATTAAAATTTATCTTGGAAAATATTACAACAACTGGACAACTACTACTATTGTAAATATTACAGATCCTAATATTGGAATTGAACAAACCTCAAACAGATACTTATCTAGTAACCTGGCATCTATTTCTGGGGATATAAATGGCGATGGATATGACGATCTTGTTGTTGGCATAAGTCGAAATACCGATGGGTCTAACGCTTCAGGAAAAGTTGCTATTATTTATGGATCTCGAGATATAGAAAGTATTGATAATACATTAATTACAGCCGCAAATCATATTATTACTGGCCAAACTGAAAATGAAGGATTTGGCTATAGTGTATCAATTTTAAAAGATATTAACCAAGATGGCTATGATGAACTATTAATTGGGGCATTTAATGAATCAACAGAAACTGGAAAGCTCGCTGGGTTAAAATATGGAGCATTCACAAGTATTTTACCAGTTTCAGGTAATGAAACAACTACATATAGCTACTCCTGTATGGATGCGTTATTTTTCTCAGAATCCAATGGAACAGATGCCTTTGGGCAATATGTAGAATCAATTGGGGATTACAATAACGATGGGTTTGGAGATTTTGCTATTGTATCCCCAAAAAGTGGTGTCAATAATGGAAAAATTTATCTTTATAACGGATCTGCTACTAAATTTTCTGGATCTTACACTGAAACTTCACCAGCAACTGCTACTTTAAGCTTATCAAATAGTTATTTTCTTGGAGTGCAAGGAGTTAAAGGAAAATATGATTTAACAGGAGATGGCATCCAGAATTTAGTAATTAGCCAATCCCTTGCAAACTCAGATAGTGGGTCTGTATATATATTAGATTCTTCTAAAACCTATTCAGGAGATATTGATTTTAGTTCCTCAATAGATTTTCAAATAAATAGCACAGAAGATTCGGGGAAATTTGGACATTCACTTTCTACAGGGGGAGATCTAAATAACGATGGTATTAGTGACCTGTTAATTGGGTCTAATGGATTCGATTCCAATAATGGTCGGGCATTTTTGTATCAATTAAACTCAATTACAATTGCCAATGCCACAGCAATAAATATATATTCAGATGAAACCTATTCTACAGAAGTAACTTCTGCAGAAATAAATGATCGTATATATATAGAAGTAACTGGCAATGACCCAGATGCAAGCAAAATTAATACGATTGAAATTACGGTACAATCTGGAACAAGTACCAAAGACCTAACTCTTTTTGGGATTGAAACAGCAATAAACTCAGGTATATATAGAACTAATTTCTTAATTGTTGGAACACGTACAACTACCATTATTAATCAAATTCTATGTTCAAAATCGGATACTGTTACTGTTTTCCCTTCTTTTTCTAGTTCAACAACAGATACATTTACCATTACTAATTCAAGCTCCACTATATCTAATGTATCCATTGAGCAAGTAGGGAGTACTGTAAACACTCAAATATATGTTAGCTATGACATAATTGATTTAAATAACGACTCTGTTTCTTTTGCCACGGCTGCGTCTGTACAATATAGCAGCGATGATGGCACCACTTGGCAAAATGCAACTGTGGATTCAACAAACTCAATTGTTGATGCTAAAAATCAAGTTCAATCATTTAGCACAAATAATTCCCCTTTAATTCTTACTAACTTTTCAAATTATAACGGTGCACTAAAAGTTAGAATTCGCGGAAATGATGGTACTGATTTTAGCGCTTATAGTGAATCTAGTGCTCTTAATGTAGATAACCAAGCCCCAACCGCTGCTACTATTTTTACAATTAGCCCAAAATATACCTACAATGTCATTATTACAGGAAATGCAGAAGCACTTAGTACAATTCTTATTTATAAAGAAGATCAATATGTAAAATCTGTGCAAACCTCATCTGCTGGAGAATTTGAAATTACAAATTTTGCAGTCACCAGTACAAGCAATACTATTTATGTATATGCTCAAGATTCGTTTAATTTTATATCCCCAAGCTCTAATAGTTTAGAACTAACTTTTTCTGATAGAGTCATGATTACAACCCAAGATTCATTTATAGTAACGGCGAGTATCCCACTGAATGCAACTGCAAATGAACAAATTTTAAGTTTAGATACTTTAACTCAAGGCAGTCTTCCTACACCTGTTCCCTCTATCTATAATTATGTAAACTCATTTAGCTTTTCATCTAGCGGTTTAGAGTATCATTTATTTGATCAACCTGTAACATTTAACGTAAGTTTTAGCGCTGAATTAGTATCAAAAAACGGATTAGCTGTTATGCTATATAATCCTAATTCAAACTCATGGGAATTAAATAAAGCGACTATTTCATCTAATTCTACAACAGAACTAACATTTAACTCTGCTTATTTAGGGCGTTATTTAATTGCTCAATTAAACGACATTAAATTACCAGTAATTAGTAATGTAGCTATTAATGGATCTGCAATTTTAGACAATCAATACTACGGATCTACATTTACGCTAAGTGCAACGTTATCTGATTTAGATTCAACAATTAGTTCTTATAATATTTCTATAATTTCAGATACAACCAATAGTGTTGTGTCTTCATTTTCAAATATTTACACTGTAGCAGACGCCCAAAATGAAGTATCTATTTCTGCTACACCTACAAACTTAAGTTCAGATACCTATACAATGACTATTGCAACAGAAGATGGCTATACAAACTTAAGAACCTCTACTTATTATTTTAAAGTAAATACAACACAGTTAAATTTTAGTATCTTAGCAGGCCCAAATCCAGTTAACCTTAATACAAGCCCCTTAATTTTTGGATACAATGTATCTCAAGATGTAGATTTACTGTCTATATATATTCTTGATCAGCGTGGAAATACTATTTTTAATCATAATATAGAAAATGTTTCAGCAGGTTACTCTACTTATAGCTACAATGGCGAAAACAAATATTCTCAACTATTAAATAACGGGATTTATTATGCTTATTGTTTTGTCAAACAAGGTGAGACAGTCATAAAAAAACGACTAAGAATAGCAGTATTAAAATGAAAAATAGAGTAATAAAATTAATTTATAAAATAGCTTGTATTCAGATATTACTTTGCATTAGTATGCTATCTTCTTGTTTATTTGCATCTATGGATTTGGTTTATGATCTTCAAACAGCAAAAATCAGTGGTATGGGTGGCAGCAATGTTAGTAATGTAACTGGTGCGGAGAGTATTTTTTACAACTGGGCTACACCTGGAAGTTACTTAGAATGGAAACTTGAACAAGCCGCTATTGTAGAAGACAATTATTATATTGGAAGTATTCAAAACCCGTTTAATATTTCGAAATTACGATTTGGCTTTTTATATCAATCTATTGGAGATTTAGCTGAAACAAGTCTAAATGCATTTAATCAGCCCGTATTAACAGGCTCAACATTTAATCATCAGATGATTGCATTATTTTCATCATTTAGTAGTCATATTTTTAATACAAACATTGGTCTACGACATACATTTTTTTACGAATCCATAAAATCAGATCATAGCCTCTCTAATCAATTTGATTTAGCCTTACTGAAAACATTTAGAATACATAAATATCCCATTAATTACGGGCTAAATATAAAAAACTTATTTAAATCTAACATTAAATGGTCTACAGATACACAAGACCCTTCGGCTAGACTATTTACAACAGGATTATCCGGAACTTTATTTGATGAACGTCTAATTATTTCGACTGATCGCATTTTTTCATTTCAGAAAGGATACTCACAAACAAGTACGGGAATTGAATATTATATTATTGGAAATTCAAGTACAAAACCTTACATGATTTTACGTGGCGGGCTATGTAAAACAAAGATTTCAGTAGGAACTAGTATTAATCTTGATGGGTGGATATTTGACTACTCCTATAACTATGATACCCCGTTTAATAATATAAGTTCATCTGAAACTATCGAACAGCATAGATTTTCTATTGGTAAAAGTTTAAAGCCATTTTCATCTATTAAATCAGAATTAGAGTTTAATAAATCAAGTCTAGAAAAAATTAAGCCATACCAACTAGAAAGCTTTTTTCAAAAACCATCCCCTATTAAAAATCAATCACCCCTTGTAGATATGCAAATAGATGTAAACTTTGATACTAATTCAGTGCAAATAACCCCAAAAAAAATAGATAACTCTATTGTTAGTCGATTAAATTTTAATACTCTCTTAAAAGATGAAACAATCACTGAATCTTTACCTATAAAATGGATAGCGTATCGAAAATCAGAACAAACTATTTTTATGGTTGATATAGAAACCACTCAATCAAATAAAATACATATATCAGGCTATATCCCTAATTATTTAGATGTTCACTTAAATGGCGAACTGATTAACACTATTAATGCAGATAATTCTTTTTACAAAAAAATAACGCCATCAGCCACTACAGAAACGTTACAATTTAAATTACAACCAAAAATCTAGTTAGTTTCTATTTCTTTTTTTAATGTAATCATAGATTTCTTATATACACGTGACACTTGAGATTCAGATAAATCAATTTTTTTTCCAATCGATTTAAATGTTAAATCTAATTTAATATGCGCATATACAATATAGCGGTCTCGTTCACTTAATTTTTTCATTGCATCTTGAATCTGATCTTTTAAATCAAATTCTTTGGTATGATCGTATTGCTTTCTTGTTGATAAGTAATTTTGAGCTTCATTGGTTACCCACTCATACACACGTGTTGGATCTGACTTAGTTAAATGCCTAATATGATCTTTCATTGCCCCTACAATTTTAGCTTGAGCTAATGGCCACACTTCGTTGTTAGAAATTGGATCCCATACTTTTATAGCTTCTATTAATTCAAGCTGTGCAATTGTTTTCATATCCTCTTCTTCACTTTGAATTACATGTAGCGGTAAGTTTTTAAAATATCGCCGTGTTACCATCATTAGCCGAGTTGCAAAAAACTTAAATACTAATTCCATGTGTCTTTCTAATAACATAATTTTTATGTTATTAATTATTTTTAATCCAACTCTCTTCCATAACTTATCAATTGCTACTGACATAATTTACAGCCCTAATTTTTTATAAATTTTTGCAAGTATAGTCCCTTCAACAATTTCATCTATATTTTCTTCTGGAACTAATTTTGATAGCGCTTTTTTTGATTCAAATTTTATTTTTTCTTTAAATTGTTTTTTTTTCTTTTCTTCAATTACTATTGCTGATAAATTTGCATCAATAGATTGAGGATTGCTAAGTTGATGCTTAGAACCCCCTCTATAAAAAGTTTGTGTAAACCGTTTTGTAAAAAATTCACCAATAGTCATCTTATCTACCCGCTAGAATTAACAACCCCAATTGATTGCACTTTTACTTCAGAAATTATTTCATTATATGATAACACAACCAAGTTAGGATAATTTCGTTCAGTAAATTTTTTAAAATGAGATCTTAACCTGGGAGAACATAATGATACAGGATGTTTCTCCATACGATGAAAATTGCCCATAAACTCTTTTACTTGATTTAATACCATCTCTCCCATTTGTGGATCTAATGCTAAAAATGATCCGTATTCTGATTGATGTACAGAGTTAATCATTGTCTCTTCTAAACGGGGATCAATAGTAAATACAGTTAAGGCATCTTCTTTATCTACATATTGACGCGATAATTGTCTTGATAGAGCCTGTCTTACATATTCACTTAATAAATTGGTATCTCGAGAAACATGAGCATAATCTGCAAGCTTTTCTAAAATAGTAGATAAATCACGAATCGATACACGTTCTTTAACTAACGTTTGTAACACTTTATGAACTTGCCCTAAAGATAACATATCCGGAACTAGTTCTCGTACAATAGCTGCATTTGAATTTTTCACTAACTCCATTAATGATTGAATGTTTTGACGTGTAATTATCTCATCGGCATGTTGCTTAATAGCTTCTGAAAAATGCTCAGCAACAAAATCTGTAACATTAGAAAATGGTAATGAATTTTCTTGTAACATTTCTACTTGATCTTCTGGAATCCAAGAACCAGGTAAGTTTCGAACCGGATCAATTGCCTCTAGCCCATCTATTCCTAATTGATTTAGTTCACTTAACGATCTAGACACAAAAACGTGGCCCAAAATAGCCTCTCCCACAGCAACTCGAGTTCCTCGAATATCTATTAAATATTGATTTGGAGGTAAAGATAATTCATCCATAACTCGAACGCCAGGAATAACAAATCCTAAATCCTGACCAATATGATATCGAACAAGCGTAACCCTTTCTAGCAAAGGTCCATTTTGATTTGGATCGATTAAAGGGACAAGATTTCTTCCTGTTTTCAAACTAATTGGATCCAAACTTAGTGTATTTAATAAATTTTCTGGCTTTTTCATAGCATCTTTTGCGCCTTCTTGAGCCCCATCCATAGCCATATCTTGTTCAATTTCTTTGGATTTTAAAATCCAAACAGCAATAGAGGCTGTTACTCCGGCTAACATCATAAATGGCACAGTTGGTAATCCGGGAACAATTGCGATTAATAATAAAATAATTGATGTTACAGCAAACGCTTTTGGTTGTGAGAAAATCTGATCTTTAACATCTGAGGCTAAACTTTCATTAGATGCAGATTTTGTAACAACTAAACCTGTAGCAATAGCAATTAAAAGTGCAGGTAGCTGTGAAACCAGACCATCTCCCACTGTAAATCGTGCAAATGTCTGAAGGGCATCTCCAAAGGACATTCCTTGCTGTACACTTCCAATAATTAATCCACCAACAATATTTATAATTACAATGATGATCCCTGCAACAGCATCTCCTTTTACAAATTTATTCGCACCATCCATCGATCCAAAGAAATTTGATTCCTTACTTAACTTTTCTCTTCTTGTTTTTGCTTGTTCTGCATCAATTAAACCGGCGTTTAAATCGGCATCAATACTCATTTGCTTACCAGGGAGAGCATCTAATGTAAATCTAGCGGCAACTTCAGCAACCCTTTCTGAACCTTTTGTTACAACCATAAACTGTACAAGTGTAATAATGGCAAACGCAACAATACCCACAACAAAGTTTCCCCGTGTTACAAATTCTGCAAATGCCTGAATAACCTTTCCATCGAAATCTGCGCCTAATGCAAGAATCAGTTTTGTTGAAGCAACGTTTAACGACAGTCTAAATA
This sequence comes from uncultured bacterium, assembly GCA_963979105.1. Lineage (GTDB taxonomy): Bacteria > Margulisbacteria > Marinamargulisbacteria > CAXBWG01. Next base: position 9,571 of record CAXBWG010000044.1, read on the forward strand.
GAGTAATAATTAAAAGAAGTGAAGGAAACGCTGCAAAATCTAATGGTTCTGACAAATACATAGCGACCAATAAAACCATTACTGAAATACCTACATTTAATACCATCAAAAGATCTAGCATAACAGATGGAATAGGAACAACCATTAATGCAATAATTAAAATGACTACGGCTGCTAATATGACATCGGCAGGACTAAAT